>JBCCFC010000508.1:0-9074 GCA_039029935.1 Chloroflexota bacterium | reverse complement strand
GGGACATGAGATAGTGTGTGAGCCAGTCCCTCACACACTATCTCATGTCCCTACGATTATGCTACGCCAAAGAAGGAGAAATCAATGTCAACAGATACTCGACCAAACATCCTGTTTATCATGACGGATGACCATGCGCCCCATGCCATGAGTTGCTATGGCAGTCGCATCAACGAAACGCCACATCTGGACCGTATTGCCGAGAACGGGATGCGCTTTAACAATTGTTTTTGCACCAACTCCATCTGTGGGCCAAGCCGTGCAGTCATTTTGTCGGGAACGTACAATCACATCAACGGTGTCACCACGCTGGCTGCACCGATGGACAACACACAGGTGACATTCCCAAAGCTGTTGCAATCGGCGGGCTACCAGACGGCCATCATCGGCAAATGGCATTTAGGGCATGGTGAGGGCTATGACCCAAGCGGATTTGACTACTGGAATGTGTTGCCGGGACAGGGCTTGTACCACAATCCTGAAATGATTGAGATGGGTGAACGCAAAACCTATGAGGGCTATGTCACAGATTTGGTCACGGACTTTAGCCTCGACTGGTTGGAAAACCGCGACACAGACCGCCCGTTTATGCTCATGTGTCATCACAAAGCGCCACACCGCTCGTGGGAGCCGGATGACAAACATGCTGATATGTATGAAGATATTGACATTCCAGAACCAGAGACCTTTAACGATGATTATAGCAACCGTGCCAGTGCTGCCGCTGCCGCCAAGATGCGCATTGACCGCGACTTGACGCTGACAGACCTAAAACAGCCTGTACCCGAAGGATTGACACCTGAAGAGGAAAAGAAGTGGAAGTATCAACGCTATATCAAAGATTATCTGCGCTGTGTTGCCTCTGTCGATGATAATGTGGGGCGGCTGCTCGATTATCTGCAAGCGCATGACCTCTTTGACAACACCATCATCGTCTATACCTCGGATCAGGGCTTCTATCTGGGTGATCATGGCTGGTATGACAAACGTTTTATGTATGAAGAGTCGCTGCGGATGCCGCTGCTGGTGAGCTATCCCAATGGTATTGAGGCTGGCTCAGTCAACGACGACATGGTGCTCAATGTAGACTTTGCACCCACACTGCTTGCATATGCTGGCGTGGATATTCCTGAGCATTTCCAAGGCAACAGTTTCACATCCATTTTGGGCGGCGAGACACCCGATGACTGGCAAACAATCATGTACTACCGCTATTGGATGCACTTGGCGCATCACTATGTCTATGCCCATTACGGGGTGCGCACCCTGCGCTACAAACTCATCTACTACTATGCCGATGCACTGGGACAGCCAGGGACGATTGATGACCCCAAAGAGCCAGAGTGGGAACTCTTTGATCTGCACACAGACCCCAATGAATTGATGAATGTCTATGCTGATCCTGCCTATGCAACGGTTGTGACCGAGTTAACGGCGGAATTGGCACGCTTACAAGAGGCGTTGAAGGATGAGCCATTTGTGAGTGTTTAAGTCCGTAGACTATTCGAGATACTGCTCTCTCCATGCATCAAAGAGCGGCGTAAAATCGGCTGGCTGTGCCTCAAACACAATCGCATCTTGCGGTAGCTCTAGCCATCTCTGGGCACTTCCCGCCCACAAATGACCCACTGGTGTCAGCCAACTTGTATCATCCAAGGTACCGGGTTTGATATTCACGATTGATGGGTTGCGACTTGGCGCATGAAACAATCGTGTACCGCAGTTAGCGCAGAATACACAAGCAACCACTCGACCACTGGCTGAACTTCTGGTCCACTCATGCGGAGAGCCATGTATCACCCGAAAGCCTGCTCGCTCAACTGGCATCGACATGCCAAATCCAGATGATGATTGCCGTTGGCATTCTGTGCAGTGACACGCATATAATGTCAATGGCATCATCGTTACCTCGTAGCGCACCTTGCCACATTGACAGCCACCCTGTAGCGGCAGCGGAACTCGTTTTTTACTGTTGGGCATTTTAACTCTGATCCTTTCATGAAATTGGGCATCACCCACCGTTATCACCAAGAAGGTATTTTATTTTGTGGAATGGCCTTAAATGGCTGGGATGGTGCAAAGATTTCTCGATTTTTGTTGTTGGTTTATAATGGTCGAGAAGATTATTTTAAAGATCGCCAATCATAGAGAGTATAGACTCAAAAAAAGAAGGAGTAATTCGTTCATGCCAATATCATCAAGCCCATTTCCAGGGATGGACCCCTATCTGGAAAACAGTCGCCACTGGGATGGCTTTCACCGTCATCTGGGTGTGGAAATTGTGCGCGCCTTGAACCCGCACATCATCCCTAAATATTATGCTCGTCTTGAAACAGGGGGCGAGGTTTTGCGGACGGTCGGCATTTACAAGAGCACGACGGGTGACGTTGTGACCAACATCAAAGTGTTCTCTCCAGATGAGAAAGTTGGCGATGGTCTAAATAAATATCGACAGGCACGAAATACGCTGCTGACATCGAAGACCAATTTGATTGAAATTGACTTGCTACGCGGGGGACAACGCCCCGGCCCTGAAGTGAATACGTTGGATGTAAAGCCTGATTACATTATTTTGCGCAACAACGAACGCGACAAAATGTATCGCGTCTCAAAAATATGGCTTGTGGATGTTTCGGATGTACTCCCGGCAATCCCCATCCCCCTGCTCTCTACAGATCGAGATGTCTTGCTGGACCTGGGGTCGATTTTTCGAGATATCTACGCGACCAACTATTATGGGTTGCAGGTTGACTATAAGGAAGAGGTCCCTGCGCCAGCATTGCGACCGGGGATGGCAGTTTGGTGGGAACATCGACGGGCGCGGGTGTAACCGGTGGGTCAGTAGGCCAGTGGGTCAGTAGGCCAGTGGGTTAGTAGGTCAGTGGCTCGGGACTGAATACCGACCTACCGAATACTGACTTACTGACCCACCGAGCTACGGAAAACGGTTCCAGCGTAGCGACAGCCCCATCGCTACGACTGCGCACACCGCACCGAGTGCGGCGAAAAGGACGCTGATTTCAATGCGTTCTTTTTGGAGGACGACGTTGTTGGGCAAATTGAGAAAGACATCCAGTAGCTGTTCGGCATTCTCGGCTAAGAAGTATTCACCGCCAGTGGCTTCGGCGACACCGCGTAGTGTTTCTTCATCCAGTAGCAGATAGCGTCGGAAGCCGCCAAAGTCGCCACCGCCAAAACCACCACTGCCAAAGCCACCACCGCCGAAGCCGCCAAATCCACCGCCTGTACCACCTGGTCCAAGCGGGTTGCTGCCCAACTGTTCACGTGTGCAGCGCATGGCAATGGGGTCTTGTGTGCCAAAGCCGATGGTGTAGACACGGATGCGACGATCAGCGGCCTGCGCTGCGGCGTCTAGCGGTGAGGGACCATTGCCGTTTGCACCATCCGTCATGACGACGATAATGTCAGGCAAGTAACCTGTCTCTGCCACATCTAATTGGGAAAGAAATGTTTCATCGGCCTCTTCATCCCCCACACGTAGATTGACCCCACTGGGCGCAACATCATCATTGGTTTCTGCAATGGCGTCGATGGATTTGAGAATCGCGCTACCGATGGCGGTGCCAATGGCAGTGGTAAAGCCGTCAATAGCGGTGTAAAGCTCCTCTTTGTCGTTGGTGGGTGGCACAACAAGTTGGGCAAAGCCTGTGAAGGCCACAATGCCAATGCGCGTGTTATCGGCTTGGTCATCAATAAAGGCTTTCATCGCATCCTGTGCAACCAGTAGTCGATTGGGGGGGACGTCGATGGAACACATGCTGCGCGAAACGTCGATGGCAAGGATGATGCTGGCCTCGCTGAGAGGCACTTCCACTTCGGCCACCGGGCGAGCCATCGCTGTGATAAGGCTGGTGACGGCAACCATGAAGAGCGCAAAGGGAATATGTCGTCGCCACTGTGACCGCTTGGGCATGGCCGCACGGATCAACGATACGCTCGAATAGCGCACGGCAAATTTTCGTTTACGACGCAACATCCACACATAGGCCGCAATCAACAGCGGGACAAGCAACAGACTGATTAATAGCCAAGGCCATAAAATGTTCATATTATTTTAGCCTATAGAACCAAGTTATTACCACAGATACCAAGGAACCACAGATATGGATTGCTACATAATCTTATCTGCAGTGACTCTTTACCAAACTTCTCCAGGACGCCATTCAATCGAAATTGCACTCGTCAAATCAAGTTCCGGTGTGTTGGGTAAACGCAAAATCATCAGGCATTCCTCGTCCTCTTCACCGTTCTCGTCAGGCGGCAGAATCGTCGGCAACAACTGTCCATCTTTGCGAATCAATAACTCGCCTTGCCATTCTTCCCAGCCCAACTTGGCATAGTAGGCCACACTAAACGGTGACAACCCAGCAATGTCAAAATCTTGAATCTCTTGCGCAATCCTGTGCATAATGCTGGCTGCATACCCACGACTGCGATACGCCTCATCTGTGGCAACCGCCTCGATATACGCCGTGCGCATCATCACCTTTGGCTGCACACCCTCAAGCTGCATCCAACGCTCAACCCACGCCCCATGCGTCACCAACACACCATCCACACGCCCCAAGACATGCACCGCGTTCCTCAATTCCGGCATATATGGCTCATAGTCTTCCTCAAATGCCCGCGAACAAAGGTCAACGACTTCTTGCCGAATCTCTGGCGTTAGTGCATTTGCTGGCTGTATTTCTAACTGTAAAGTTTGTGTTTCATTCATAAGTTTTAGAAGGTTGAAGGGTTGAAGGGTTGAAGGGTTGACACCATCTCCCCATCTTCCCCATCTCCCAATCTCCCCATCTCCCAATCTCCCCATCTCCCAATCTCCCTAAATCCTGCCGAACCACACCATCGACAGCCCTCCGCCAATCAGCAACAGCAGCAAGCCGATGCCCGAAAAGAGCGAAGTCACTTCCATCATGTCGGGGTCGATGATCAGTTGTAAATCGACATCTTCATAGATATCCTGTAGCGACTCGGTATCGGACGCGCGAAAGTAGAGGCCATTGGTGAGGTTTGCAACCTCTTCCAAAATGGTTTCGTCGAGCCGTGTCACCAAGTTGAACCCCTCCACTTCGATGATGGCTCCTTCTTCACTGCCGATGCCCACTGTATAGATGCGCACCCCCGCTTCGGCGGCAATCTGTGCCATGTTCAGCGGGTCGGGTGTACTCATATTTTCGCCATCGGTCAACAGCAGAATCACGGCTGAACCATAGTTGTCAATCTGGAGTTGGGAGACATCAAAGCCGCCCGTGCTAAAGTCAAAGGCTTCTTGGTCCAGCACCAGCGGGTCGTTGGAAATGGCATTGAGTGCCGTGAAAATGCCCTCACCGAGCGATGTGTTGCCCGATGCTGTCAGCCGTTGGATGGCCTCCACAATGTCGCCGCGTAGATTGGTTGGCGGCTGCACCACAAAGCCCCCATTGCCAAAGGCGACCACGCCGACCTCAATTGTGGATGGCTGGTTTTCGACAAAGGCTTGGGCGGCAACTTTGGCCGCGTTGAGACGTGTCTGCACCACCGCTTCGCCTTCAATTCCAATTGGATCGCCATTAATTGGATCGCCATTAATTGGCACAACATCCTCAGCGATCATGCTGTTGGATACATCAATGGTGAGGATCACTGTGCCACCAATGCGGGGTAGACGAACGGTCATCTCTGGTCGCGCCAGTGCGATGAGCAGAACGGTCAACCCAGCCAGAAAGATGGCGGGTGGCACATGCACACGGCGACCCAACCCCTGCCCTGCTTGGTCGCGCACCAGCCCCAACGGTCCTAGATTGACAGTTGCCCGTGTGCGCTGTCGTCGCAATCGCCAGTAGACCCACACGAGGATGGGCAATAGCAGTAGCGAAAATAGCATGGTCGGCCAAATAAAAGACATCATGGTTGGCGCTCAATCCCCGCTACAATGCGCTCAAAGACACTCTCCCAAGGTGTGGCTGGCAGTGATAGCACACCATGCTTGACACACTCCTCCTGAAGCCATTCGCCGTAGAGCCAACTGACATGCGCCCGCCCCGTCTGCGCACCCTCATCTGGTTCACGCAGCAGATAGTTGCGCACAATCTGCGCTTCATCCGGCTCATAGAGAAACACGGCACGGATGCGATCAAGCTGGTAAAACTCAGATTCATGGCTCCCTGTATTTTCCTTTGCCATCAACGCGGGCAGGATAAAATCGCCATCCAGCACAACGGGTGTCTGTGTTTCGATATGGTTGGCGATGACGGCTTTGAGTGCGGGCAACATGAGCCGACCGATGGCAATCTGATGCTCTAGGATATCCTCTGCCGATAGCTGAACCGACTCTGGCTTGGTTTGCCAATAATGGACAAGGGGCATCTGCTCTGGTGTGGTCAACGTCTCCAGCACAATGTAGAGGTCATCGACTTCGGTGATGCCCACATCAAAGTGGCGCGCCAGCCGGTAGCTGACACTGGTTTTGCCCACACCCGATGGACCACCGACGAGCAGTACATCCCAATCGCGGTGAATCACATTCTGTTTGCTCACATTCTGCTTGCTCATATTCTGTTTACTCACATTCTGCTTACTCATACTGCCCTCCGCCGTTTTCGCAGTGAAACCATACGCACAATGGCCTCAGACAAATCTTCCTCGTTGGAAATCGAGATGAAGTCCACCCCCGAACGCTTGATGCTCTGTGCCAATGCTGCCTCGCGTTCCTCTGCCACTGCCTGAAAGCGTTGTCGAAAGCCCGCATCGCTGGTATCCACATAGAGATGCTCACCCGTCTCGGCATCTTCCACCACAATCAGCCCCGCATCGGGCAGTTCCGTTTCGCGCGGGTCCCACAGACGAATGGCAACCAGCTCATGGCGCTGTGCCAGCAACGCCAGTGGACGCTCCCACCCGGGTTCGCTGATAAAGTCAGAGATCACAAAGATCAGTGAGCGACGACGGAATGTGTTTAGCCCTGCTTGCAGCAACATACCCAACTCGGTCCCCGTATGGCTTCCTGCATGATTTCCTGTCTCAGCTTCGCGCTGTAAATCACGAATCAACCGCAACACTTGGTTGCGTCCACTGAGCGGAGGAATCGTGCGCTCGACTTTGCTGTTGTAGAGAATTGCACCCACACGGTTGCCATCCCGCGTCAATAGCCGCGCCAAGGTCGCCACAAAATCAGTCAACACCAATGCCTTGGGACGGTCAATTGGGCCAAAGTTCATCGACGGGCTGAGATCAAGCAGAAACCACGCCGTGATTTCGCGGTCCTCGACATATTGCCGCACATAGGGGCTGTCCATGCGCGCCGTCACATTCCAGTCGATGTGGCGGATGTCATCCTGCGCCTGATATTCACGCAGGTCGGCAAAGTCAATGCCCGTGCCATAATAGAGCGTACGATAGTCCCCCTGCAACAGCCCATCCAGCCGCTTGATGACGCGCCACTCTAGTCGGGTCAAAATGCGTTCTGGTGTGCTGCCTGTGGCCTGTAATGTGTTAGACATAAGTAATAAGTTTGAATCACTATGATTATTGAGAATATACAATAGACGGACATGGTTCAAAAGATGGTTACATTTATCTCGTTCAGTCAGCGGGTTCCCCACTGACTGAACGGTGACTTGTTACCCTAAATTGATACCATATGAACCATGCTCATATACGTAAGAAAAGCTCAATCCAGAAATACCCAAAGGCCACACAACATGTTCCTCAAGATCAAACTCTTTGGTTAGATTGGGTGGTAATCATGTATAATACCCATATTGTCGATGGTGATGCGATATTCTAAAGATAAGTGAGGTATGTGATGTTTGCACAAACATATGATATTTATACAAAAGCTCTTGAACTGCCCCGGTTGGGTAAAATTGAATTGATCAAACTGCTCTATTTTAGCTTGGATGCCTCTGATGTGAAAAAGCACATTGGTGAAATATGGGCGGAAGAAATTGAAAACCGGATTTCCGCTTTTGATCAAGGAAAAATGCAGACGGTTTCTGCCACAGATGTCTTTGCAAGAGTCGATAGGGCAAGATATGGACGTTAGATTTCTCAGCATTGCCGAAGAGGAGTTCTTTGATGCAATCGACTATTACAATGAACAGCAAGAGGAGCTTGGCTTTGAATTTGCGGATGAAGTCCGACGAACAATTGACCAAATTGTAGAATTCCCAGATGCGTGGAGCAAGCTTTCCAAACGAAGCCGTCGCTGCTTGGTTAGTCGTTTCCCCTACGGTGTTGTCTACCAAAAACGTGCCAGATTCATCCTGATTGTCGCGATTATGCATCTGCATAAAGAACCGAAGCATTGGCAAACTCGCGAATAAATGTGTGATATAGACCTACTCACCCGCAAACGCCTCGCGCAACACCGCCTGCATCAACGCATCGGCCTGTGATTTGCGCTCGGCCACCTGCGCCTCCAATTCATCCACTAACATCAGCAGGCGGTCTATGCGCTATAAAATTTTTACAAGCCCAATACCAGCCGCAGAGATTCATCTACTTCATTCATGACTGGCCAAGGCAATTCACAGACAAATTCATCCAGCCAAACTTTATCAATAACTGTAATTTGCGTGGCGTTGATGACCGAATCTCTGTTCAGTTCTGAGTCTTGTTTGAGGAGTAATATATTGCCGGGCAATGCTTGAAATTTGAGATTGGATGTGAGCGTGAGAACGATGACTGTGGCAAGACGGCTCTGATTGAAATGATTGTCTTGGACTATCAGCACAGGGCGACGATACCCCGGTTCCGAGCCTTGAGGTTCACCGAGATCCGCCCACCAAATTTGGCCTTTCTGTATATTCACCAATCAACCTCCAGCAGTCTGCGACGAGATATATTCGCCATGTCATCAGGTAAACCCGTCTCAATTTGAAGACATGCAGCGTTAATTTTTTCAACAAGCCCTCTATCTTCAATCTTATCAGTGAGTGTATCATCAAGTACATTTTTTGCTCTGCTATCAACCCTGTTCTCCTTGTGTTGGCTGCCAGACGAGTTACCACGATGAAAGAAGATAGGGAGAACACGATTCAGTCGCACAGTGAGTGGTCTGCTAGGAGGTG
>JBCCFC010000507.1:0-9093 GCA_039029935.1 Chloroflexota bacterium | reverse complement strand
GTTGATAGAAGTCCGACTTTCGACAAAAGTCGGACTTCTGCACTAATGTGTTAAAACTTTTTGCAGCGTATATCCGCGATAATTCAATTCTTCAAACCCATGCTGGGCAAACAAACGCATGGCAACATCTTGGTTATGCTCAACATGCACAATCATCTCATGATATCCTTGAAGCGTGGCGTCGTTGACCATTCGACGCAATAACCATCGCCCAATGTGATGCCCCCGCCATTCATCCTCGATGTTAAACAATAGCAAATGGGCGACATTTTTCTGGCGTGGTAGCCCAGTTTCGTTCTGCTCTAGCTCTCCAAAAAAAATATAGCGCGCGGAACCAATTAACACAGCCCGCTGGTAAACTTCGTATTGTCGATTTACGTTGGTCCCTTTGAGGACAAGACTGAGCTTGACCATCGGAACCTCTTCCTCTAAGTAGGCCCCTAACTTTAAACGCAAGCGATAAAAGCGTGCTTGAAATGTGTATTCATGTGAGGTCAACACACGGATATGGTTGGACCAATCGCTGGGTAAAATGCCCATGCCAGCCTGAAAAAAAGGATAGCCTGTGCTACGAGCAAATGCGCGCACATAGCCTACACCGGCCTCCTGCCAATACTTCTGTGACTCCGTCAAAAGTGCTTGTCCCACATCCTCGGCCAATGTTTCATCACGTGGCAGTATCATTGAGCGAATCAATCCCAATGGCTCGTAATTGGGCATGTCTAGGTTATCGGCATCAAATCCAGTGGCAATATCAAGTAAACCAGCCAGCTGCCCCGCCCGCCACGCCGCCATAGCAATATGATTTTGCCAGCGGACAGGCTGCGCTGTCGGTGGCTCCTCGTTATAGAAATGGCTGTGACATGTTTCGGCATCAATGGATTGGCAATACGGTAGCCCGGCAAAGGCCCGATTGACCAAGTGCCGCACGACCTCCCGTGCATTGGGCGGGTCGGACTCTTTGAGCGGCCGAATCAAGATATCTGGTTGCGCGGAAATAATTGTGGGTGGTGCATCCGTAGCCGAAGAGTCTTCATTTGATACAGATGGTTGTCGTGGCTCTGATGGAAAAATCGCCCGTGCCGATGTGTCGATGCTCATAGTTGTGTGGTTAACGTATATTGGCGACCAATGCTGAATGTAGCGTCTCTTGGTCGATGACCTGCGGTAGAAATAGGCTTTGCGCATCCTCTAAATCGACCAACCCTGTTGCCAGCAATGGATAATAGAGTAGCATAATTGACTGTCCAAAGCGTCCGCTTTCACTGACTTCGATCAACTGACGAAACTCGATTTCTCGCCGCTTACGCAATAGTGAATCATAGGCCAATGCGTTATCGGTGACGGTGACAGAACTCAAACTCATCTGCCCATACCAAAGCGCAGCCCCCAAACAGACGATACAAAAGAAGCCTGTTTGGATTGTTGGCGTCTGCCACAGGGACCAGCCAAAGAGTAATGTTAGGGCAAGACAGACAATGAAAAACATCAAATAGCGGCTATGCACTGGATAGGTTGTTGGCTCATGCATAGCTTTATCATTCTTCTCGGTCTGCAAGCGTTTCTCCCCAAACCACAAGAATATCTTCCAATACATCGTGATCAAGGACCACATTCATCCATTGGTCGAGCAACTTACGGTCTGTATTGTTCTCAATCATGAGCAACACCTTTGTGGGAATATCAGTAAATTTATGTTTTATTAAATTTAGTAGAGACTCCTGTTTTGCACTCAGAGCTCCCTTTTCAATCCCCTTTTCAATCCCCTTTTCAATCCCCTTTTCAATCCCCTTTTGCTCACCTTGCTTAAGTCCTTGTTCAATAAGGTTCGCAATCGTCGGTATTTTGTTAAAAAATTCAGGATTTTTTCGATAAAAATAATCTGCCAAATCCACAGTTTCCTGTGGGAATTCATAATTATAAACTCTGCCCATGCCATGCACCTCCAGTAGTTTTTCCATAATCGTTTTTGGGTCGGTATCCATACCCAGTTCGACAATCAATCTCAAATAGTGATAGAGTCCATCTCGAATACAGACTTCGATAAACTGTTCCAAAGTTTTGCCACGTGAAAATGGCAAAAGTGGATAATTTCTCGGAATGACCTGTAGTTCTGATGGGTGTACAATCCATTGATTGACCAATTCGCTGTTGTGATACAGTCCAGGCTCGCTTGTTGTCTTGAAAGGTATATCATCTTTCAATTCCTTGAGAATTAGATCAGGCCGGTTAAAACAAAGCATTGTTACCGTCATCTGTTTGAGTAGAAAGTGCCCACCCTTTTTATCTCGTTCCGTGCGCGCAGCCAACCCAAACGCTCGTCCAAGAATCGTATAATATTGTTCTAATGTCAAGGGATCGTTATTCCCTTTTAATTCGATAGCATTCACATTTTGAAAGTAGCGAAAAAGTGTTTTTGCCAATGCTGATTTATTTGAGTCTGAACAAGTGACAACCAAATCAATCGTTCTGGTTTTGTCAAAGACGGGCGACTCACCTTCGCTGGCAAGCCCCAGTTGTTGGAAGAACCAAATATAAAATTGTTTGGTTAAATCGTCAAACGGTAGCTCTTCTATTTCTGGCTGTTCTAGTAAATCGAGCAGCGTCTGCAATGCGATGTCATCCATGATATTTGCTCCTTTGGTCAGGGTTGATATGATTGCGTATATTTTAACGGGATACAGGAAATTTGTCAAAAACTACCACTATCAAAATCAGCCCTACTTTGGAAACCTACTCTCGGTAGACTATATGCATGTATGGTAGACTTGGGATACGATGAGTAGCCAATTTGTACAGACAGCCAAACAGGAACGCCTATTTTGAATATACAACACCAAACCATTGCCGTGCTTGATTACGGTAGCCAATATAGTCAACTGATATGCCGTCGCGTTCGTGAGCTTCAGGTATACGCCGAACTCATCCCTTGGCAAGAAGCAAACGAGCAACTACCCCGACTACAGCCGACAGGCATCATTCTATCGGGTGGCCCCAGCAGTGTCTATGAAGCAAATGCACCGGCGTTACCAGAGATTGTCTTGGCGCAAGTGCAAGAGCATAATATCCCGGTTCTCGGTATCTGTTATGGGCTGCAATTACTGGTGCATTCGCTTGGTGGACAGGTTGCGGCCAGCCAACATCGTGAGTATGGCAAGGCGACATTGACGGTTCATGGGGCGGTTCATGGCGCCGACCAAGCCCTGTTTACCGACATGCCTACTGAGCAGACTGTATGGATGAGTCACGGCGACCGTGTGGATGCGCTGCCAGCAGAATTCAATTCAATTGCACAGAGTGATAATTCGCCATTAGCAGCTATTGCCCACGCAACACAGCCCATCTATGCGCTACAATTTCACCCCGAGGTGGTCCATACACAGTATGGCATCAAGATTCTGGAGAATTTTACCAAAGGTATTTGTGGTTGTGTGGGTGATTGGACACCAGGGCATTTTATCGACGAAACAATCGCGGCCATTCGGCAACAGGTGGGTGAGCATGGGCATGTCATCTGTGGGTTAAGCGGCGGTGTGGACAGCGCAGTGGCGGCGACGTTGGTGCATCGGGCTATTGGTGACCGCCTTACCTGTATTTTTGTCGATCATGGTATGATGCGGCTCAACGAAGGCGAACAGGTTATCAACACATTCCGCACCCATCAGCAGATGCGTTTGGTAGCAGTCGATGCATCCGAGGATTTCTTGAGTGATTTAGCAGGTGTGACCCACCCTGAGCGCAAGCGGAAATTGATTGGCGAACGCTTTATCCGTGTCTTTGAAGGTGAGGCCGCACGTCTAGCTCTCGAATGGCACAATTCAGAGGATGCCGCTGGCTTTCTGGCACAGGGGACACTCTATCCCGATGTGATTGAGTCGGCCAGCGATAAGCAGACCAGCAACGCGCGCACCATCAAGACGCACCACAATGTGGGTGGTTTGCCTGATGACATGCAGTTTGAGTTGGTTGAGCCGTTACGGATGCTCTTTAAAGACGAAGTGCGGGCCGTTGGTAGCGCGCTGGGCTTGCCCGATGAAATTGTATGGCGGCATCCGTTTCCGGGGCCAGGATTGGCGATTCGCATTCTGGGTGAGATTACGTGGGAGCGGCTGGAAATGCTACGCAAGGCGGATGCCATCTTCTTGGAAGAGTTATGGAATGCGGGGCTATATCGGCAAACCAGCCAAGTCTTTGCCGTGCTGTTGCCAACGCGTTCAGTCGGTGTTATGGGCGACGGGCGCACCTATGGCTGTACCGTTGGGTTACGTGCTGTCACCACCGATGATTTTATGACAGCGGACTGGGCGCGCTTGCCCTATGATTTGCTGGCATCGGTCAGCAATCGGATTGTGAACGAGGTTGAAGGGGTCAACCGCGTTGTCTATGACATCAGCAGCAAGCCGCCTGCGACGATTGAGTGGGAGTAGTCGGTATTCGGTGGGTTGGTACTCAGTGGGCTGGTACTCAGTGGGTTGGTACTCAGAATAGCACAGCCATTAACGACTCACTGTCGGCAGAAAAATCCGATATCCATTCAACGCATCCATATCCACCTCAACCGTCACCGGGCGCGCTTGCAGCCCATCACGGTCACGTGCATAGACGACGATGCGATAGACACCCATCTGCGTGAAGACTAGCTCTCCATCAGTACTGCCATCACTGATATACTGCGCTTGGGTCCCTTCAGCAGCGGTAAACTCGATGATGTCTAGTGCTTCGGTGTTGAGTTCACCATCCTCCTCATAGGCCGCGTCGCCAGTCGGCGGTACGTAATCAGGTGGATAGACCACGCCCCAGACCTCTTGGATGGCATCGTTGCCAAATTGGTGACGCACGTTGGCGTGTAACTGCGGCTGGCCCGTGCTGAGGGTGTTATTGTTGCTGTCAATCGTCGTCACGTCAACGCTGGCGATGTAGGGCGGCCACGTGCTGCTGAGTGTCCCCGCGTTGGCAAAACCACGCTCTGAGGCAATGGCAAAGTCATCCGCTTCGTTGGGATCGCCGTCGCCATCCGCATCAAGCCAAGGTTGTTGATAGCGGTGATGTTGCTGGACGCTGTTGCTGCTGGCTTGAAAGCTGTAGAAGAGGTTATGGTCTTCCCACAAAAAACGGATAAATTCATCAGAGAAGGCCGCGCCATAGCGTGAGGTATAGGCATCATAGTCCTCATTGGAGGAGGTGATGATGATACGTCCCTCGCTGCTGATAGACCCGTCTCTGCGGTCGATGAAACTGCCCGCTTTACATGCCTCTATGATAACGTTGACCTGCAGGTCGGGGAATTCATCTTCCAACTCGCTTAACCATGTATCGAGATTGTTGGAGGTCAGCACTTCTTGTTTGACACGGTCGAGATAGAACTCATCCGGACCACCATGATCAACCAGATAGAGCGTCAATACTTGGCTGACATAATCGCGTTCTAGCTGTTCCTTGGCCCATTGGGTGATGCCCAGTTCAAGGTTGCGCTCAGTGGCCTGACCATCCACAATCGGCCCCGACGTTCCCGCCCCCAGCGAAGAATTGGTTGCCAAGAAGAAAATTTCGCTATCATTTCGCCCCTTGGATTTGAAGAGGTCATAGGCATGGAGCGCAGTTTGGTCGATATTGTCCTGTGCCGAGTCTGCTCCGCGATAGCGACCCGCCACAACAATGGCTGGCCCCGGAATGATGACATTGCCATCATCATCGTGTTCACTGGGCATCTTGCGCACGGAAAGATTGTAGGCCACATCAGGACCATAGACGAGCGAGTCAAAGTTTGCGATTTCGATATAGTAGGTCTGGCCTGCTTCTGCCTGAACATCAAGGCGCGCACCAGCAGCAAAGGTTTCCACAAATTGCTCAACGGAGAGGGTGTCGCAGCTAGTGTAAACGTAGAGGTCTACATCGGCACGGGAGTTATCGGGGATGGTGATTTCGATGCGGTAGGTGCCAGCGGTTGGGGCGGTGAAGGTAGTCCAGTCGGTGTCTGCGACTTCGTGAAAGGTATGAGTTTGGGGAATACTGTCTGAATCAATGACCGCAACGTTAGCACAATTATGGTTAGGTTCATGGTCATCTTCGCCAATGCTGGGTAGGGTTGCAGTCGGTGTAGCAGTTTGCGGACGTGTTGTAGAGGTTGGGGTACTAGTTAGTGTAGAGGTAGATGTTGGCGGGACGAACGTGCTGGTAGGTGTACTGGTCGATGTTGGCGTATGGGTGGGTGTATTAGTCGATGTTGGCGTGTAGGTTGGCGTTGGCGGCACAGATGTGTCGGTGGGTAGTACTGTTGATGTAGGAAAAGATGTATCCGTCACTTCTTCCTGAGTACGATACCATGCTGAATCTGTTTGTGATTCAAGCCCCTCGACAGTGACCGTGGCCATATTTTTTTGTCCATCAGGGCGATTGAGGGCTGAGAATTTGAATTCACAGATAATGTAACCACCCGCTACTACGCTCAACGGCAGCTCGCAGAGATCGGTCAGATCATTCATATCACTAAAGGCGTTATCCGCGATGGGATCAAAGACATCATCATTGAGAGTCAACCACCGAATATCGATATTGCTGTTGTTGACCAGCGTGTATTTGAAGATTAGCTGCTCACCGTGATAAGCAACAACTGCATTCTCAAAAATATCGGCGTCTTGATCGTTGATGGTTACATCAAAGGTATAGTCTGAGTCCTGTGTTGTGGGATACCACGTCTGGCCGATTTGCGGTGACTGGCTTTGAGCAATGGCTTTGTTGATTGCTGTAGATTGAAAATTATTCACATATAACACAGTAGCCCATATAATGCAGATAACAGTGAGAATGATTAAACGAATTATGTAGTTTAGCATTGATTTCATGTTCATTCCTTCTGAGAAATATATCGTTTATAACATTGGCAGAAACATCTTAATCATGCCCAAAACAGTGTCAACAATCTTAAACGATTTTATGAGACACGACAATGCTCCTGTCCAGCGGGGTGCGGATTTTGGAGATTGGCTATCTGTTGCAACCCGCAGATAGCCAATCTGCGATACTGGTTGCGTGCGGCAAAAATATCGGCATCAACGGCTCACCGTAGGCAAAAACATCTGATACGACACATCCGTCACTGTCACATCCACCACCACTGGCTGCGCTTGCAGCCCCTCATCGTCTTGGGCGTGGATGATGATGCGGTAGACACCCGTCTGCGAGAAGCCGTCGTACTCCCCTGCATAGTTGCCATCTATGCGTGTGCCAGCGGTTTGTTGGAGGCGCACGATATCCTGCTCTTGGATATTGAATTCGCCATCAACGGGTGGGATGCTATAGTCGGGGGGATAGATGACGGCCCATACGTCGGCCACACCATGATCGTCAAGGACGTTGGCCCGTAGACGACCACGTTGGTTGACGATGATATCAGGAGGGTGGGCAGCGGCAATGAGGGGCGGCCAGTTGTTAGGCTCGGTATCGGGGGCATGAAAACGGCGGGTGGCAGCAATGGCGCGGTCCTCATCTTCGTTGTGGATACCGTCGCCATCGGCATCAAGCCAAGGGTTTTGCGAGGGGAAGAGGATATCGACGACACCTGTGGCGGCATCAAACGCCTCGGCCAAGTTGTAATTTTGCCCCAGCTTGATAATCAGACTATCGGTAAAATAGGCTCCCTCACGCGAGGTATGGGCGTCATAGTCGGCGTCGGCAGAGCTGATGACGACGCGTTCTGGATGGCTGATATTGATGGGCATGTCGATAAAGCTGCCCGAATGACAGGCTTCGAGGATGATGTTGCTCTTAAGCCCCGATACAGCGGTTTCCAGCGTGGTCAGCCATTCATCCAACATCCCCGAGGTCAGCACCTCATCATTTATTTTGTCAAGATAAAGTTCCTCACGCACACCATGCGAAATCATGTAAAGGGTTAGCCCTTTGGTTGCACTCACACGCTGTGCAGCCCATTCGGTGATGGCTTTGCGCAAATTGTCCACTGTGGCGGCGTCACTATACCCCGATAGCGATGGGTCTGTGGCGAGTAGATAGATGTCGTCAGGACGCACACCTTTGGCTTGGAAGAGATGCGCCATTGCCTGTGCGCTGTTGTTAATGTTGGGCTGTACAGGGTCATTGTTGCGCAACCGTCCAGCCACGATGATCACCGCACCAACGGTTTGTTCTTCGGGCAGCGCATCCACCGACAGGTGATAGCGCACATGGGGACCCGCAATGGATGGGTCCATGTTGCTCAACGCTAGGTAAAACGTCTCCCCTGCCACCGCGCGAACGGTCAGGCGAACCCCCGCAGTAAAGGGATGATTAAACTCCGCCAATGCTGCGCTGCTACACGAGCTGTAGTAAACGAGGTCGATATCGGCGGGTGAGCCAGCCGGAACATCAACCAGAATTTGGTAGGAGCCATCGTGAGGTGCGTGGAAATAGACCCAATCAATGTCTGGTGTATTTGCTGGCGTATTTCCCTGTATGTTTTCGGGTGGGTTGCGGTGAAAGGTGTGTGTTTGGGCAAGACCGTTGGGCAGAATCTCACGGGCAGTGGGGCAGGTGTCATCGGGTTCATAGAGATCACCGCTTGGTGGTGGCTGGACTGGGGTAGGGTCCGGTGTGGGGATGGCGGTCGGAGATGGCGGAATGGTAGAGGGGGGTGCGGATGTGGGTGTGGGTTGAGGGATGGTCGGCGGTACTGTAGTGGGTACTGTTGTAGGGATAGTGGGCGGTACCGTTGTCGGGATGGTGGGGGGAACTGTGATTGTCTGTGCATCAACCGTGTACCATTGTGGATGATACAACGCACTGCACAGGAGCGTGACATAGACAAAAAGAAAGCATGATTTTCTAAGCATAATCTCTTCTGGCTCCTTTTTTATTGAATAGGAAAGTATAAACCAGTATCACAGATTGGTTATCTGTGACGCAGGTAGCCAACCTGCGATACTGGCTTTTGTTCGTCAGGGACAAGCCGCAGCAATGACAAGTCCGAAAATTTAGTTTACACAGTAATAAACACAGCTTGGATGGATTTCCCCGAAGCAATTTTGTGGAAATAAAAAAGCTTGTCAGCACTTCAGCACACTGGCTGACAAGCTGAGTAGCTGACAAGCTTTTTTGCAC
>JBCCFC010000506.1:0-9098 GCA_039029935.1 Chloroflexota bacterium | reverse complement strand
TCTAAGTTGGTTAATATCATGATTTTATTCTCGCTAACAGTCAAACAGATTGTCACTCTGTTGGTCGCAGATAGGCAATCTGCGATACTATATCGTTGTGCAGTCAGTAAAACAGGTTGTCTACCTATTGCCCGCAGATAGGCAATCTGCGATACTATATCGTTATGCAGTCAGTAAAACAGGTTGTCTACCTGTTGCTCGCGGATAGGCAATCTGCGTTACTATATCGTTGTGCAGTCAGTAAAACAGGTTGTCTACCTGTTGCCCGCGGATAGGCAATCTGCGATACTATATTGTTATGCAGTCAGTAAAACAGGTTGTCTACCTGTTGCCCGCGGATAGGCAATCTGCGATACTATATCGTTATGCAGTCAGTACAACAGGTTGTCTACCTGTTGCCCGCAGATAGGCAATCTGCGATACTATATCGTTATGTAGTCAGTACAACAGGTTGTCTACCTGTTGCTCGCAGATAACCAATCTGCGATACTGTTCTCTACTACGCCAACAACGCCGCCTTCTCTCGACTAATCGCCCACTGCAACGGCTCACCTTGCACAAACCGCCCCACCTCATCCACAACCAAACGCCCCATACGCCGACATTCGGTATCCAGCGAGCCCGCAATATGGGGTGTCAGTATCACATTGGGCAAGGTGAAGAGCGGTGATCCTGGCTCTGGTGGTTCGGGGTAGGTCACGTCGATGACTGCGGTGAGGTCGGGACGTTGCTGGAGAACGGCGATCATCTCCTGCTCATGCACAATGGCTCCTCTGGCCGTGTTGATAAAGGTGGCGTCGGTTTTCATCGCGGCCAGATGTGTGCCTCGAATCATATTGACTGTCTCTGGTAGCCAAGGGGTGTGCAGGGAAACGACATCGCTGCGTGTAAAAATATCGTCCAACGAACATAGATCGACATTGAGATGGTCCACGTCTGCTTGTGCCACAAATGGATCATAGGCCAAAATCTGTACATCAAAAGGCTGCAATAACTCACAGACACGTCGCCCTATCATGCCCAGCGAAATAATGCCGACTGTGCTTTTGTAGCTACCAGGAACGACAAAGCGCGGGACATAACGCTTCGCTTCTTTGAGTGCCATCACATAACGCCAGCCCAGCTTCAGTGAAAAGAAAATCTGCGAAATTGTGAACTCGGCGACCGGGACAGCGTTCATGGCGTAGGCACTGGTCACAGGAATATTCCGTTTCCAGAAAACGTCAGTGGTAAAGTAGCGGATGGTTCCAGCACCATAAAAGACGGCTTTCAAATTGGGGACCTGGGCCAGAAATTCAGCATCCAGTTTGGGCATCCCCCAACCACTAAGAATGATTTCGGCTTGTGACAGGATGGATGGGTCAGCCTGCACCGAAGCCGCTGTCTGTTGCGGGGCGTAGATATTCACCAGTTTGTGGAGATCTGCCCGTTCTTCGGGACCATAGATTTTATCGTAGGCATCGGTGTTCAGTAGAAAAAGTGCGTTGTGCATTATTAAAGGAACCTCCCAAAAGACCTTTCAAAACAATCCTGGATTCAACGGCGAAGCAGCCGTCATGCCCCCATCTAGCGTATAACACTGCCCTGTCGCAAAAGAGGCATCATCCGACGCCAGCCACACGGCCAACGTTGCCACATCGTCTGGTGTCCCAAAACGTCGGGCAGGGTGACGAGCCAGTGCATCCGCTTGGGCAGCTTGCGGATTATCGGCCAAGGCAAAGGCAGCATCCGCCATCTCCGTCATGATCCAGCCGGGGCAGATAGCATTGCAACGGATGGCAGGGCCGTGATCGACTGCAATCGAACGGGTCAGTCCATGCACAAAGGCTTTGGACGCATTGTAGAGCGCAAGACCAGGGTCGGCAACCTTGCCAGAAATCGAGCCGATGTTGATGATTGAACTGGGTGTAGAGCTGGATAAAGAGATGTTGCTCATCATGGGGATAAAGGCGCGGCAGGCGAGGAAAACTCCTTTGGCGTTGACACCCATGAGCATATTCCAGTCATCATCGGTCGTATCAACAATTGTTTTTTCGATCTGAACACCCGCATTGTTGACCAAAATCGAAAGGTGACCAAATTCCTTGGTGACACGCACTTTGAGTGCCTCAATAGCATCTTTATCCGCCACATCGGTCGTCTGCCAAAAAACGTTGTCCGGTAAATCATCCGGTCGCGGTCCCCGCCCACAGGTGATGACCGCAGCCCCTTCCCCGACAAACGCATCCACAATCGCCCGGCCAATTCCCTGCCGTCCACCCGTCACTAATGCTGTCTTACCTGCCAACCGTTTCATTACTGTTCCTTATATTTCGTTCAGTGAGCACACCCCATGCGGATTAAACCCACGAGTTTGATCCGCACGGGGCGTGCTCACTGAACGGGCAACACTAACGCATCAAATACCGACCCACCGAACACCGACCTACCGAACACCGACCTACCGAACACCGACCTACCGCCTAAAGCCGCATCTGCTGCACCTGCGCCGTCAACCCGCCATCCAATACCCAGAGTTGCCCCGACGCATAGCGGGCCTCATCACCCGCCAGCCAGTTGACCAAGTTGGCAACATCTTCGGGTTGACCATAGGTGCGCATGGGGTGGACATCACGCACGGCCTGCTGGAGGCTGTTGATATCCCCCGCACTGCCAAAGAAGCTCTGGAGCATGGGCGTGTCTACATAGCCAGGACAGATGGCATTGACGCGGATGTTTTTGGGGCCATGATCACAGGCCATCGCTTTGGTGAGCGCATGAACCGCACCCTTGCTGGCACAGTAGGCTGCCAATGATGGGTCAGCGATAAAGCCATCATAGGAGCCAAAGTTGATGATCGAGCCACCGCCCGCATTGCGCATCAATGGCAACGCGTATTTTGAGGTGAGAAATGTGCCAGTCACGTTGATGGCAAACATCCGATTCCATTCATCGAGTGAAGTCTCCTCAATCGTCTTCTCAAACTCAATGCCCGCCGCGTTGACCAGAATGTCGAGCTTGCCATGCGCTTGCTCAACCTCATTCATGAGGTTGATTGCACTTTCTTCCGTGGTCACATCATGACGAATGTAGCTTACACCTACTGGCAGTGTACCTGCCTCCTGTGTGATGTCTGCGGCATAGACCACCGCCCCTTCTTTGGCAAAGCGTGTGCAAATGGCCGTGCCAATACCGCCGCAGCCACCTGTCACCACAGCCACCCGCCCCTGTAGATAGTTTTCTCGCACTGCACTCATGCCTGACACGCCCCTTTGTAGGCATCCAAAATCAGCCCATGAAAGTGATGAATGGCATGTTCGCTCATACCGCTGCCATTGGGGTCCACCAGATAACGCCCCTGTTTGAACGCAGGTGTACGCATCCCTCGCTGAACGCTTTCCACCAGCCCAATGTCTTCGGGTTGCAGCACATCGTCAATAAACTTGATGGCTTCGACCTCGGCCTCGTTGGGGTCAGCCGTCTCAAAGAAAAAGTCAAACTCCTCATAGGTTTCCTCTGGCCCCGCAGGATGAAAACGCCACACCATAAAGTTGCCCCGCCCAGGGTAACGCATCAACGTGGTGTTCGGCCACAGATACCATACGGCATGATCGGTCACATTCGCCCCGTCCACACCATAGGCTTTATTCTCACCACGCCCCGCCTTTGCCATGTGGCTGGAGTAGATGCCATGTGTCTTCACTTTATAGGTGTCCATCTCCACAAGGGTACAAAAATCCTTGTGCGCCACAGGGCAATGATAGCATTCAAGAAAGTTATCCACAACGGCTTTCCAGTTGGCTTGGATGCGATAGGTGAGACGGTGTGCAAAGGTGAGTGACCCGATGTCTGGTGCATAGTGCATAATCTCTTGGCGTAAATCGCCAGACTGCTCGGCCAATGGTGTGGCCTCTGGGTCCAAGTTGACAAAGATCAGGCTGCAAAATTCTTCCACCTGCACTTGATGCAGACAGACATCGCCAATGGTGAAGTTTTCAATCATCTCTGAACGGCGCGCACGGCGGAGCGAGCCATCCAAATTGTAGGACCAAGCGTGATAGGGACAGACAATCAGTTTGGTCTGGCCTTCCCCAGTCAGCAGTTCATGACCGCGGTGTTGGCAAACATTATAAAAGGCGCGCAATGTACCATCCGCATCGCGCGTGGCAAAGATGCTCTGCCCTTGAATATCTGTCGCGATATAGCTGCCCGCCTCACGCAGCTTTTCCGCATGACACAGAAATTGCCAACTTTTGTGAAAAATCTGCTCTTGTTCTATTTTGAGAAACTGGGGATCAATATAGCTCTGTGTGTTGATGGAAAAAGATCGGCTTGGCACGGGATCATAGCCGCTGGCAATGGATTGCAATTCTTGGCGCGTGAGTTGTGTTTTCATCCTATATCCTAGTTGAACGACTACAAATTTTATTTGAAGAACACCATTGTCCTTGAATAGGAAAGTAGTAACCAGTCACACAGATTGGTTATCTGTGATGCAGGTACCTAACCTGCCCTACAGCCCTTTATTGCCGTCCTTCATTGCCGCCATTGTACTAAGGATATGGAAAAGTTCAAATTTTTTGGTTCAAGAATTCATACACAGAAGCACATCGGTTGGCTCAATCCAACAACTTTCAGTAAAATAAGACAGTGGCGGCAAAAGGAACATACAAATTAAGATGAATCGCTCCAGAGCCGCTCAGTCTCGGCTAAAAAGCTGTCGGGATCGGTCCGAAATTAGTATCGCAGGTTGGCTACCTGCGTCACAGATAACCAATCTGTGATACTGGTTTTTACTTTCCTATTCAACTTAGGAGCAACTCATGAATTTAAAAGATTTTAACACGCTAACATTTGACTGTTATGGCACATTGATCGATTGGGAAAGTGGTATGGTGAACGGGCTGGAGCCACTGGTAGAGCAGGTCCAGCGCAAATCTGGCACAGAATTGACACGCAACACCATTCTCGAAGCCCATGCGCGGCACGAATCTGCGCAACAACGACAGACACCACCCATGAATTACCGCAACATTCTAGCAATCGTCTATAAACGGCTTGGCGAAGAGTGGGGTGTGCCAGCCTCGTGGGATGATTGTCTGCGGTACGGCAACTCGGTCAAGGATTGGCCTGCCTTCCCCGACTCTGCCGAGGCACTGGCCTATCTAAAAGCCCATTACAAACTGGTGATTATCTCTAATGTGGACAACCAGAGTTTTGCTGCCAGCAATGAAAAACTTGGCGTTGTGTTTGATGCCATATATACTGCGCAGGATATTGGCAGTTATAAACCGGCTGCCATCAACTTTGATTACATGTTGCACAACCTGCAAACGCTGGGGGTTGAGAAAGCCAACATCCTGCACACAGCCGAGAGCATGTTTCACGATCATGCGCCTGCCAATCGTCATGGACTGGCCTCATGCTGGATTTACCGACGCTATGCGCAGGAAGGCTTTGGCGCGACCATGAATCCGGGGGATATGCCGCACTACGATTTTCGCTTTAACAGCATGGCAGAGATGGCTGAGGCGCATCAGAACAGTTAAGAGTTTATAAAACTGCAGAGAGCGCAAAGAACGCAGAGGTTTTGCAGAGGGAACTGGAGAGGGATTCAGCGTTTGCCCTTGTTGTGAGCAAAGTCATTGAATATTAGGCTAATCCACAAAATAAATTACCCATTGAAACGCGGAGGAAGCAATCTCAATCTCTATTGCGGGTCTTACACGAGAGCACCGGCATTAAGGCCATTCCACAAAATAAATTACCCATAGAAACGCGGAGTTAGCGGGGTACCCTCTGGGTCCTATTGCGGGTCATACACGAGAAATCCGGCACTATAGAGTGCCTACTCCGCGAGTATTTATTTTTGTGGAATGGCCTTAGAGAATGCCTAATTACGCTAGCCTTTGGGTAATTTATTTTGTGTAACGGATTTAAAGGAGTATCAAAAACATGAACACAATAAACACGACGCTCAACACAGAGCTACTTGCTCCTGTGTGGACCCATTTAACACAGATGCAACCCGTGCGTGGCGAAGGCGCCTATTTGTACGATGCAGAAGGGAATCAGTATCTGGATTTTACGTGTGGCATCGGCGTCACCAACACAGGACACTGCCACCCCAAAGTAGTACAGGCGATTCAAGAACAGGCGAGTACTCTGATCTTTGGGCAGATGAACATTGTCATTTCACCCAACACGGTGCGCCTGGCCGAAAAGCTCAATGCCATCACACCACCGGAGATTGACCGCTTTTTCTTTTCCAACAGCGGTGCAGAGGCGGTTGAGGCGTCAGTCAAGCTGGCCCGTCACGCCACAGGCAAACGCAACATCATCGTCATGCAGGGCAGCTTTCATGGCCGCACCCACCAGACAATGGCGATGACCACCTCCAAATATATCTATCGTCACAACTACCAGCCGCTCCCCGGTGCTGTCTTTGTCACCCCCTTCCCAGACCGCTATTACTATGGTTGGGATGAAGAAGAGACGACCGAGTTCTGTCTCAAACAACTCGATTTGGTGCTGCATAGCCAGAGCGCATCCAACGAGACTGCTGCCATCATCATCGAGCCAGTGTTGGGCGAGGGGGGCTATGTCCCTGCACCAGAGGGCTATATGCAGGCGGTGCGTGAGCTATGTGATAAACATCATATTGTACTGATTTTGGATGAAGTGCAGTCGGGCTTTGGTCGCACGGGCAAGCTCTTTGCCTATGAACACGCAGGCATTGTCCCGGACATCATTGTCATGGCAAAGGGGTTGGCAAGCGGGATGCCCATATCGGCCATTGCCTCACGTGCCGATTTGATGGCACACTGGACACCGGGGACACATGGCGGAACCTATGGCGGTGGTAATGCCATTGCAACCGCTGCTGCCTGCGCCACCATTGATGCAATTTTGGAAGAGTCACTGGTTGAAAATGCTGCCGAGATGGGACACTATCTCGTCACCAAGCTGGTTGGCCTCCAGAAAAAGTATCCAGCCATCGGCGATGTGCGTGGACGTGGCTTGATGGTGGGCATTGAGTTTACGGGGGCGAATGGTCAACCCGATGAAAGGACGGCTACGGCTGTCCTGCAACACTGTGTCAGCCAAAATCTGCTCATTCTTAACTGCGGCAGCTATCAAAACGTCATTCGCCTGATTCCGCCATTGATTGTCACCAAAGCACAGATTGACGATGCAATGGCAATTTTTGAGCAAGCTCTGCAAACGAGTGTTTTATAGCTAGTCAGCTTGTCAGCCAGTCAGCGAGTCAGCGAGTCAGCGAGTCAGCTTGTCAGCCAGTCAGCTTGTCAGGCTGAAATGCTGAAGTGCTGAAGTGCTGACCCGCTGACAAGCTATGGTTAAAAAAATTATGTCATCTATCGATCCAATTACAACACAAGTTATCCGCAATGCCTTGCGCGCGGCGGCACAAGAAATGCAGACCAGCCTCATCAAGACGGCGCACAACCCGCTGATCTATGAGGTGCAGGATTTTGGTGTGGCGATGACCAACCATCGCGGCCAGCTTATCTCTGAGGGGTCAGGGTTGCCTGGGTTCTTGGCCTGTCTGCCCCCGACAATTCAGGCTGGGATTGCAGCCATCGGTGCGCAGAATTTCCGTGAAGGCGATGTCATCCTCACCAACGAACCCTATGACACGGGGACACATATCAGCGATACCGTCATCTATTTGCCGATCTTTTATGAGGAGAAACTGGTCGCCTTTGCCGCAATCATGGCACATTGGGCCGACATCGGTGGCATCGCACCCGGCGGCTGGTGTCCCGATTCAACCAGCGTCCATCAGGAGGGGATGCTCTTCACCCACCACAAGCTTTATGATGCAGGCAAACCCAATGCGGAATTGCTCCGGTTTATCCTTAAGAATGTACGCTATCCAGATTTGGTGGAGGGCGATTTACACGCCAAGATTGCGGCTTGCCAGACCGGCGCGCGTCGCTACCATGCGCTCTGTGATCGTTATGGGGCGGAGACCTTGACACGGGCAATGGATATTGTATTTGAACAGTCTGAGGCGCGCATGAGGCGTGAGATTGGGGCGATTCCCGATGGTGTCTATCAGGCTGAAACATATATGGACCATGATGGTGTTGAGATTGACAAGCTACGTAAAATTGCCGTGACGGTTACGGTGCATGGCGATGAGATGCACATCGACTGGACGGGGACCGATGAGGTGGCAGCAGGACCGATCAATCACCCCTTTGTCGGTACAGAAGCACTCTGTGCGACCACGCTCAAATCGTTGACCATGCCCTTTGACCCCATGAACGATGGGCATATCCGTCCGCTGACTGTCACCGCCCCTCGCCACACCGTTGTCAGTGCCGAGTACCCTGCCCCCTGTGATTCCTATGGCTATGTTGCCGAAGCGATTGTACACTTAATCATCCGTGCATTATCAACGGCCATTCCTGACCGCTGCCCAGCCTGCACCTATCAGATGTTTGCCTACACATTCTCACGCACCGATCCACGACATGGCGACCCCTTTATCTATGGCGAGCCAGTCGATGGCGGCAGTGGGGCCTTTCCCCACGATGACGGTCCCAGCGGCATCATGTTTGTCGGCAATGGCGATGCCCCCAACACCTCAGCCGAAGTCGTCGAGTCGCTCTATCCCATGCTGATTCGGCGGTATGCCATCAACACAGGGGACGAGACATCTCATGCGGGTGTGGGGCAATATCGCGGTGGCTATGGTGTCATTCGTGATATTGAAGTGTGTACCGACCACGTGCATCTCCAGACCAGTAACGAGAACACCAAGTACACCGCTTGGGGGCTGTTTGGCGGTCACAACGCTGATGCCAGCCACTATGTGCTCTACCCCGATACCGAGCGTGAACAGGTCATGACCGAGCGTATCACCGACTATGGTCCGCTGATGACGGGCGACCGACTGAGTGTGCGCACTGGCGGTGGCGGTGGATGGGGGGATCCACAGAAACGTGATCCTGCTCGGATTGCAGCGGATATCCGCAATGGGCTGATGACAGAGGCGCAGGCCAAAGCGGTGTATGGCTATAGAGAGTCTTGAAAAAGTAGGCAAAGATGTAGGGTTGTATTTATGTCAAATCTTGAAATTTGACATAAAT
>JBCCFC010000505.1:0-9098 GCA_039029935.1 Chloroflexota bacterium | reverse complement strand
CGCCTGTTGCCGTTCAATTTGGTCGATCTCCCAACTATAGCCAATCCGCAACACCTGTGGCAACAGTGGGTCTGATAGCCCCCCATACTGTTGATGCGCATTCTCCCAGACGAGATCACACCAAATCAACTTTTGGAGGATTTCATCGGTTTCATCAATCGAAATCGGCAATTTTAAATCTTTGTGCAACTTTTTAAGATGCACAGACATCTCAGGCTCTTGAAGTTTATCGGGATATTGACTCAGATAGACAATCAGCCGACGCGCATGAGGCAAATTGAATGTCTCCAGATGATGACCGAAATGATAGTACCAAAATTTACGGATATGTCCCTGTCGGTTGCCCACTTCAAAGGCTAAGACCGCTTTCACCCCTTTTTCCGTCGTCAAATCCAAATCAGCATCAAAATATTCGCTATTAAACAGACACCAGATGTAATAGGGATGCCCATCCACCAAGCGACTGATGGTGTAAGCGACATCAAACTCAATGTCAAGACCATGCTTTTTCGCAAATTTATCCACCAATTGAACCGCACCCGCAATGGGTAAACGACCGATATGACTGGCACCCACACGACCGAGCATCGACCCCCACAACGCCTCATCGGTCAGTACCGTCACCTCGGACCCTGCAATCAACATGGGGGCGCGCGAGGATTCTGCGGCTGTAGAGAATGAGTCGGTATAGCGTTCATAGGGTCGTGTACAGGCTTCATCTTGATAGACAACACGGTTCAGTCGTTGAAATTCATCAAACATGACGATGATGCTCAAACCCGTTTCAACGGCAACACTCTGGATGATGGTATGCATGACACTATGAATTTTGATGTGGTCGCTCATATTTCCATCTTTTTCCCACCAAAGAACTCTTTTTGTAATCGAGGTTTCCTGATGCTTCTCGGCGATTTCATAAAGTTTTTCTCGCGGTATGCTTTTGTCAAAGGCCAGCGATGCATCCTGCGTTCGGTAGGCTAAGAATTGCCGCACAAACTCATAGAAATAGATATCAGCCAATTTTTTGTCCCATATTTTATGAATACCATCATGCAACTCAAAGTAAAACGGCATGACATCTGTACGCTCCCAAAAGATCCGATTATAGAGCCGTTCCATAATGGCCGTCTTGCCATACCGTCGATGCGACACCAACGCGCGGCTACGTCCGACCTTTTGACCCACGAGATTCACCCACTTCATCAGTCGGTCCATCTCGCGCTCTCGGTCGGTAAACATGCCAAACCCCACACGCTCAGGAATAGGGTCTGGCCGTTCTTCTGTTGAATAGTCTTGTGAAATCATTTGTACTCTCCCCGAATCAACATCAATATCGTTATCTCTTATTATAGCACAAATGGACAGGATTGAAATGTTTTTTTACGCTGAGATTTGGCCTCAAATGCTACACAACGAAATCCAGTGACGATTTCAACAGGCGTTGAAAGAGCGCGAAGGCAAGGATGCTGTGGAAGAGACAAACTTGGGACGTTGACGAGTGCTGATAAACGCGAAAAACTTACGTATATTGAATCAAAATCCGTGTTTATCCGCGTTCATCAGCGTCCTATTTCACTTAACCTATCAAATGCACACGCAGCCATTGCCCTAATTGCTCAACGTGTGGTGTCTGTAGCATTGTAAAATGATCCCCAAATGCGTCATAAACCACGACCGGATTTGCACTAAATTTCTGCCATCCCCATGCCGGATCAGACCTATCTTCACCCAGGTCGAGCTCGGTCGAGATGGCCGTGTCCGCTTTAATCAAAGTCAACGGACATGGGAGTGTATGGACTGGTGGATTGTAATCTGCGTGAAAGATCACATCAAAAATATCAACAATGCCATAAATCTGGCGAATATCGTGGCCCGGGGCGACGATGCCTGCTTGTTCAAGACGCGCGGCCAAATAGGACACCTTTTGCGCTCGATCCAGATTTTGCAGTTGATCAGACGACATCCCCAAGTTGTGTCCACTCGCTTCCCCCATATAGTGACCCACTTCCATGAATAGTTCAACCTCATTGGCGATGTTGATGGGTAAATAGGGTGGGGCGGCCGAGTCAATGGCAATAAGCTGGCTGACCTGTTCTCCGCGTTGGTCGAGCTGACGTGCCATTTCAAAGGCTATCTTCCCACCGAGTGAGTGTCCACCCAATAGATAGGGGCCTTGTGGTTGAACCGTTTTGATACATTGCAGATAAAAATCGGCCATCTCTTCAACGGTTTGCAGCGGTGGCTGTTGCCCATCTAAGCCCACCATTTGGAACCCATAGACAGGACGGTCATCCCCCAACGATTGTCCGAGTTTGTACAATTGGGTGGCATGGTTGCCTAGACCAGGGATACAGAAAAATGGTTTTTGTGAGCCGTTTGGCTGTAACGGGATTAACGTTTTGGCAATCAATGTTTTTTCAGGCAGTGTCCTGTTAGGCAGTGTCCTGTCAGGCAGTGTTTTATCAATCAACGCTGTCTGCTGACTGTTGGATGGTTGCGCAGATGGGTCCGGCGTTTCTGTCCATTGAAGGACAACCTCGCCCAAATAAGCAAGCAGTTGGGCAATGGTTGTGTATTCCAACGTCAAGGTGACGGGCAGGGATGTCTCCAACTTGGCTGCTAGGCTATTTGTAAATTGAATGGACTTGAGTGAATCTAACCCGAGCGAGAAGAACTCTTGCTCATTGGTGGCCGCGACACCGAGAATATGTTTGATTTCCGCGTGGATCAACGCATCCAAGCGTTCATATTGCGCTGTCGCTGACATGCCCTTGAGCTCATGGAGAACCGTTACCGCTGTGGCCGTCTCCGATTTCTGTGGCAGCAACTTCGATAGCATGGGATAGCGCAGAAACGGCGAGAGGTGTTTGCTAAATCGCGGCCACTTGATGGCACTGACACCTACCTGTGATATAGGTTGGCTTAGGCTCCATCCGAGTAGACTCAGTCCTTGGGTGGGTGCGATGTTTTCACCATATTTTCGGGCAACCTCTTTCGCTAATGCGTCCATGGACCACAACCCCCAGTTGATGCTGACACCGGGTAGCCCTCTTGCTTGCCGGATGGACATGAGCTTGTCCATAAATGTACAGGCAGAAGCCAGATTCGCATACCCAGCCCCGTCCAAGAAGGATACTTGTGATGAAAAAGCAACAAAGAAATCCAGCGACATCTCTTGTGTATATTGATGTAGATACCAACTGCCATGCACTTTGGGTGCAAAAACATCCGCAAATCGTTGCGGTGTCTGTTCCGATAATACACCACTATCGAGTGTGCCAGCGGCGTGAATAATCCCCTTTAAAGGCGCAAATTCTTGGCTGTTTTGGAGCAAGGTTTGTACATCTTCTGCTTGCGAGACATCTGCCTTGATGACGTTGACTTGGACACCCTTGGCCTCCAACGCAGCAACGACCGCTCGTGCGTTTTTGGCATCTGACCCTTGACGACTGCATAAAACCAGATGGGTTGCCCCCTGTTCAGCCAGCCATTCTGCGACGCGTACACCGAGCTGCCCAAGACCGCCTGTGATGAGATAGCTGCATCCTTCCTGCACAGGGGCTGATAGGTCTTGGGTCGATGGTGGCTGATAGCGTTCGAGGCGAACAATCTGACGTTGATTATCCGCACCCAACCGAAGCTGATTTTCTTCATCAGCGTACCATATGGTTTCAAAAAGCGACTCAACAAGCGTCTCTGTCTTCGTTTCAGATGACATCTCGATGCAACGGGTATTGAGTTGAGGGCGTTCCCACATGAGTGCGCGTCCGAACCCCCATAACACCGATGCGTCAAGCGTGTCTGGGATGACCAGCCACAAGTCTTGGGTCGACTCTACATTGATCAAACCCTGTACCAGCGGTAGTAATTGGTGGGGTATGTCTAGAGCGGCATCCGGTAGGGCAGATGAGGCTAATTGACTAGTCATCTGCCGGGTCATCTGCCGGGTCATCTGACTGCTCATTTGAGCAGCACTGGCTTGCTCAGGTACATAAACGATGCCTCGATATGCGCTCAAATCGGCTGTTTGCAGTGCATGGGCGATGGCATCACAGGACCATGTTTCAACCGTTTCGCCTTTTTGACGGAATTGCGTCGCCAGCGCATTTGTCATGGGACTTTGTAGGGGTGCGATAAACAGCCAGTAGCCTGTTGTGTCATCATAGGTGGATTTCTTCTTGTGCAGCGGGGTGTCAATCCATGTTGGCCTGTAGAGCCAATCGGTGCGCAACGACGCACCAATGATGGACTCACGGTCGATAAAGCGAAGCGTCATCCCTAGCAATTCAGCGACAACCACACCTGCATCGTTAAAGACTATCACATCTATTTTGCGTGTACCAGCCTGCTCCTTTGTCCAGCGCACATGGCTCCAGCCAGTGCGGAGTGGGGTCGATGTGTAGACCCGAACCTGTTCACAATGGAAGGGGAAATGGGAGCCATCCGCATCCTCGACTTCAACATGCGCATCGACGTTCAGACATTCATCAAGAAAAAGTGGGTGTAGTTGATAGCCATTGAGGATGATATCATCTGGCAAATTCACACGCCCCAAGGCTTCTTTGTGGCCTCGGTAAATTTGCGATAGCCAGCGTCCTCCGGGTTCACCATTGTCATCTTCACTTGCACGACGCTCCCTGTTCTCTAATTCGACTGGTTCTTGACATCGTTCTTGTATGTTATGGAGAGACATTTTGGCTTGTTGCGTTGGTTCTGCCAAGCTGGCTAATTCACCACTGACTAATTCACCACTGACTAATTCACCACTGACTAATTCACCACTGACATGCTGCACCCATTCGTCCATCTCGGCCTGCCAGCTAAATATCTGCCACGCATATCCGGTCTCGGTCGTGTTGAGAATGAGTTGTATCGGTGTTTTTTGCGTCTCAGCAAGCATCAATGGCTCTTTAAACAGAATGTTTTGCACCATTGACTGTTCGTTTGGATAAAGCTGCTGTCCCGCCTGCAAGACCATCTCGATATAGACCGATGCGGACAGCACAGCTTCGCCATAGGCCCGATGTTCATTGAGATAGCTTGGGTGGTGGGCAGAGATTTGGTTTTGGAATCCAATCTCGCGGCTGGTTGCCAATGGCGGCAAGCGTTCCCCCAGCAGTGGGTGCGGTTCCTTTCCTGGCTGAAACCGTGTGTTGCTTCGCTCTCGCCAATATCGTTTCCGCTGGAAGGGGTAGGTGGGCAGCGAAACCCGTTGGCCGAGATGGATGCTGTGGAATGCGTCCCAATCAACGTCCCCACCACGCACATGAAATTCGCCCAAACTCTGCTGCATCTGCTGGTCGTCGGGCTGTTCATTGGGATATAGACTGGGCAACCACAAGCGTGTGACGGCATCGGGCAAACATTGCTGCCCCAATCCCAACAAGGTCGGTTTGGGGCCAACTTCAATCAATGTATCCACCCCCATCTCGGCCAAAGTTGCCATGCCTTGGGCAAAACGCACAGAGTGGCGTAGATGCTGTCGCCAGTAGTCAATGCTTGTTAGCTCGACAGCGACCGCTTGACCTGTCACATTGGAGATGACGCGCAGGTGTGGTTGTTGAAATTCGACGGTCGCAAGCACCTCGCTAAAGCGATCCAAGATATCGTCCATGAGGGGGGAGTGAGAGGCCACAAATATCTTGAGCTGACGGGTTTCAAGCCCCGCGTTGTGTAGTGCGTCAACGGCATGTTGGATACCTTGGGGACGACCAGAGATGACGACGTTTTTTGGCGTATTGATCACACCTATAGAGACTTCATCGGCAAAGGGTGCGATGACTGGCGCAACTTCCTCAGCAGAGGCCAGCACAGCCACCATTTGCCCTGCCTCGGCTTCGGTTTGCATCAACCGTCCACGTTCCGCAATCAAGCGCAGACCATCGGCAAGGCTAAACACACCCGCAAAACAGGCAGCGGCATATTCACCCATGCTGTGCCCGATGACCACATCTGGCTCGACGCCCCAAGATTGCCATAATTTGGCAAGGGCATATTCGATGGCAAAGAGGGCGGGTTGGGCATAGGTGGCTTCATTTAAGATGGCTGCACTCTGTTCGCGGTCTTCGCCATACAAAATGGACAGCAATGATTGCCCCCAGACTGCCTGCAAAATGCGATCACTTTCGTCCATGATCTCTCGGAAAAGCGGCTGCGTTTCATAGAGCACTCGCCCCATCTCTGGATATTGGGGGCCTTGCCCAGGAAAGAGAAAGGCGACTTTGGGCTTCTCGGTTTTGGCTTGCCCCACGCTCAACCCCTGCACAACATCCCCGTTTTGCTGGTCATACAACTTCGCACACAACGCATCGACATCACGGGCTGTGACGGCCAAGCGATGGGCAAAATGAACCCGTCCTGTGTTGGCCGTATAGCAAATATCTGCCAAATTTGATGGCGCATTCTGCTCAAGATAGTCAATGTACTGTGTGATTTGGTTGTCGAGGGCAGCGTCGGTTTTGCCGCTCAGTGTGAGCAGATACGGTGTTGCTTTCTGTGTTGCTTGTTCTCCCCCAGTTTCATCGGCCATCAACGGCTCATTTGCCGGTGCTTCCTCCAAAACCATATGAACGTTTGTGCCGCCAATGCCAAAGGAACTGATGCCTGCACGTCGCGGCATGCCATTGCTCTCCCACTCACGTAACGTCGTATTAACATAAAAGGGGGAAGTGTCAAAGTCGATGTTTGGGTTGGGGCGTTCAAAGTTGATGCTCGGTGGCATCTGTTTATGCTTCAGTGCCAGCGCGGTTTTAATCAGCCCGGTCACACCGGAGGCGGCATCCAAATGGCCGACACTCGATTTGGCGGACCCAATCGCACAATACTGCGCCTTGTCTGTGCTTGCACGAAAGGCATTGGTCAACGCCGCAATCTCAATGGGGTCGCCCAAAGGTGTGCCTGTGCCATGCGTCTCGATATAGGAGATGGTATCGGCAGAAACCTCGGCGATATGGTGTGCCATCTCAATCACCTCTGTTTGACCGGATTGGCTGGGAGCCGTATAGCCAATTTTGTCCACCCCATCATTGTTCATGGCACTGCCGCGAATCACCGCATAAATGTGGTCGCCATCGTCCAAGGCATCCTCCAGGCGTTTGAGGACAACAACCCCGGCACCATTGCCAAAAACCGTGCCACGTGCGTTGGCATCAAAGGCGCGGCAATGGCCGTCGGATGATTCCAAGCCACCGGGGATGTAGAGATAGCCCGCTTGTGGCACACGGATGGTGACGCCGCCAGCCAAGGCCAGATCACATTGATAAGTCAACAGTCCTTGACACGCCAAACTGGTCGCCACCAGTGAGGTTGAACAGGCCGTTTGCACGGTCATGCTGGGACCTGTTAGATTGAGCTTATAGGAGACAAAGGTCGAGAGATAATCCTTGTCGGTTGCCAGCTCATTTTCAAGCGATTGCATGGGGCGGGTGGCATCAGGATGAAAGGTCCAATAGCCGCTGGTGCCGCACCCCGCATAGACGCCGATAAAGTTATTATCAGCGGCGGTGTAGCCTGCATCCTCCAATGCCTCCCACACGATCTCCATAAAGATGCGCCTTTGTGGGTCCAGCTGGCTGGCATCCTTGGGCGGGATATTGAAAAACTCAGCGTCAAATTGATCGATATCGGCAAGGGCTGGATAGGCTTTGACATAATTGTTTTGTTCATAGATGTCAGGAGAAATACCCGCCGTGTCGAGGTCTTCATCGCTCAGACGGGAAATCCCTTCAACACCATTGGTCAGATTCGACCAAAATTGCTTGACTGTCTTTGCACCGGGGAAACGGCCACTTAGACCAATAATGGCGATGCTACCAATATGTTCTGAACTCACGTTACGCTCTCCTTCTTGTGTGCTTCTTGGACTGTTGTCGCTTGCGTTGTTGCAGATAGGCTCGTTGGTTTGCAGCGCGGTCAGCTCCTCCTGCTTGGGCTGCTGTTTGGGGTAACCTAGATTGCTTCCCTGTTGCCTGATCTTTGGCAACGCTCAAGCGATCTGATGCGCTCAAATGCAGTGCCAATGCCTGAATCGTGGGGTGATTAAAAATTTCGACCAGTGCGATGTCTTGCTCAAACGTTGTTTGAATCTGGTTCTGTAGCTGGGTCAGATGGAGTGAATTCAACCCCAAATCCGCAAAGTTGGTCTGGACATCAACCGCATCCAGTTCTAGCTGCGCCATAATGATCTCGGCCAATGTCTGTTCCCACTGCGTCGCTGGTGGCACAAACGTGTCGTGTTGATTGTTTTGAGGCAGCGCAACGACGTCGAGGGTGCGGAGTGCTTGACGGTCTATCTTGCCATTGGCCGTTAATGGAAATGTTTCGACGACGAGATATTGTTGTGGAACCATGTAATAGGGCAGTGTTTGCGAAAGCTCCTGACGAAGCATGGCTCTGTTGATGACCGGTGCATCAAGTGCTGGTGTGTCCAGTGCTGGTGTATTATCGACTGTCGTTTGTTGCGCAAGCGTGAGATAGGCCAGCAGTTGTTTATTGGCCGCTTCGCCTATCGCCAACACCGCAGCCTTCTCGACCAAGGGGTGACGTTGCAGTGCCGTCTCTACCTCACCCAACTCCACGCGAAAGCCGCGTATCTGGACTTGATTGTCTTTCCGACCGATGTATTCGAGGATAGATTTGGGCAAAAATCGAGCGAGGTCGCCCGTCTGGTAGAGCTTCCCCTCGCTAAATGGATTGTCGATAAACTTGTCTGCGGTCAATGCGGGTTGATTGAGATACCCACGCGCCAAACTATCACCACCGAGATACAGTTCACCAGATTCGCTATAGGGTGGTTGCTCAAACTGGATAGGCTGGCCTTGATCATCCAATAGATAGGCACTTCGGTTGGGTAGGGGCTGACCGATGGGTAGGCTTTGCCAATCAGGGTTGACATTGTTGGGGACTTCAAAGATAGTCGCATGTACGCTTTCTCAATGTCTATGGCATGACTGAAGTCAGCGGTACAGCGACTATCTTTGAAGTCCCCAACAATGTCAACCCTGATTGGCAAAGCCTACCCATCGGTCAGCCCCTACCCAACCGAAGTGCCTATCTATTGGATGATCAAGGCCAGCCTATCCAGTTTGAGCAACCACCCT
>JBCCFC010000504.1:0-9099 GCA_039029935.1 Chloroflexota bacterium | reverse complement strand
CGGCGCCCAGCCCGTCAATCGATGCATCGGTTGTAAGCATGAACGGTCGCTTTCCGGAGGTTGCGCCCAAATAGCATCTTCATATTCTCCAGCATCCTGTGCTAATATGCTAAAGGATAAAAGGTATGAGGCAATTTGGGGATGCGCTTCATGCATAAATGTTTGACAGGCAGAGATTGCTTTTTTTGCATAACGATCTGCACTTTTGATATCTTTTGTTCTGTAGGAAATAGTAGCAAGACTACGAAATACATCTGCCATTACCGTGCTATCTTCATATTGTTGATAAATAGCTAATGATTGTTCTAAATAGGGTTGGGCTTCATGATATAGTTCGGTAGTAATTAATATATTTCCTAAATTCCGTAAAGTATGAGCAACATCATAATGGCTTTTTTTCATTATCTCTTTTCTGATAGATAGCGATTTCTCATAATATTGCCGAGCTTCGTGTGTATTCCCTAGCTTTTGATGTAGGACTCCTAATTGATTGTATAACTGTGCAGATTGCACATCGCGTCGCTTTCCAAACTTTTGAGTAACATAAACTAAATGAGGCAGTAATTGGGTTAATTCAATTATCTGATTATCCCGATTAAAATTTCTAGAATTGCTGATACCTTCTGCCCGACCAGAGCGATTGATACCTTCGGCAATATCAATAATAATTTCTATAATTTCGTCACTAACATCATCATATATCTTGTGCTTGCTCACAATATCCGTAACCAAACGATGTATTTGAACAGTATTTCTTCCCGTTTCTTCAATCAAGCTAAGCTTTTTTAAGTGATTTAGCGCGCTACTTTGTTGTCTAATGCTTTCTATATCACTTTTCTTGATTAAAAATTTATGAGGAATTGGCTCGCTAGGTGCAAGGTGGGCAGCTCTAGCCAATAACCTGAATGCAAATGTTTCATCTGGTTTTGATAGGTCAAGTTTGCTTATTATAAGATTAAATGTGCGCGATATGTTTAAATCATGCTGTGTCGGTGAATATATCTCTTCTGGTTGATCTAGAGATGGGTGATTCGTTAGGTCGGATTGTTGTAATTCAACCAAATAATTAGATAATTCAATAAAATTTAAGTTATATCTTAAATAACAACCAGCTAAATGTAATACTAATGGAAGATGTCCTAATTCTTTGGCTATTGATTCTAATACGCAGTCCATTTCATTAGGTATATAATGTATATCTCCTATGCATTGTCGTAAAAAATAAACACTTTCATGTGGCTCAAACTCTTTCAAATTCACTTTGATACCATGATCGCTTTGCCAGTTTTGATTAAGGCTGGTTACTAGAAGTCGAAAATTGCCTGTTTTTGGACGCCATTTCTCTAGTAATTCTGGAGACTCGCAATTATCGAAAATCAACAAACTCGGCAAGTCTGTTTGCCATACCTTGTATATCTGTTGAATACATGTATCTGGCTCCAATGTTCCAAAATACTCGTTAATACGCTTGCCACAGTTAACAATTTCAGCCATAATAGATGACTCATTTGCCATATTTATCCAGTAGATCCCACCTAAAAAATATTGACCATAACGGTGTGCAAACTCAGTCGCAAGCTGAGTTTTGCCAACGCCACCCATACCTGTAATTAAACAAACCTGTTGTAAGTCGCCAACATTACAGGTTTTGAAATATCGTGCCAAATCTTTTAGATAGTTTTCACGTTTAACAAAATTCCGGTTCTTCTTATATGGAATATAATGCTGAGGCAAACTCCCTATAGAAGGAATTTCTTCCGTTGGTAATTCAGAAAATTTTTCTAAAGCATTTTTTAGGAAATCTGGATTAAGGCTATATAAATCATTTTTTGATTGTAATATATAAGAATATTCATTGTAATCTATTTTTATATCTTGTCCTACCGCTAGGACTTTACTTCTGGTAATATCACCAGTGGATGCATGATAGCCTTGAGGTGTATTTGTGTTTGTATTTGTTATTGATTCTTGGTGCTGTTGGTTTTGTTCTTCAAAGGCAGTCATAGCATTCAATATATGGATTCTTGAATAAAGTCATTATTGTATACATTTTCATCTTACTATAAGCGATTTTTGTTTATAGCAGAAATTTAGACTAGCGATATGTAATATGGAGTTGATATGGATCAATTAATAAATTGAATAAAATTTCAATTTATTAATAAACCCAAAAATCTATACCACTTATAAATAGAAAATTATTTCAATTTATAAGACAACCAAGAAATGGAACTATAATGATGATTCATCCACACCCTCTGCCAATCGTTGATAAACACTTTGGCGACGAGCAAACACCCTGTCTGTGGCTGCTTCAATCCGTTGTTTTCTTTCCAACTCGCTCTCTACAGATTCACTCTCAGAACCTTCCGTCTTGGATAGTTCGGTTTGGGGTAATTCCGTCTGTATGAACCCGATGTGAGGCTGAATAATTAATTGACGATGCTTCATGAATACCTTTCCCTCACTTTTCTATCCACTGCCTAGCTGTCCAAAATCAAAGTATAGGATTCCCAGCCAGATTTATTCTGGTAGAGATCTGAAAAAATTCTTTACTTTATTTCTGGGCAGACACTTAACAAAGAGATGTACATTGTTAGAAAGTCAACTCACGCAAGAACTCAGCATCCAGAATTTGGTCATACCATTCCTCCAATGTCGCCAAGTCATCCGTCTCTTCAATGCGCGTAATGATTGCCTTCAATTGGGCTTCATTCTCATTACTAAACTGGCGGTTCAAAAGTTTGATCATGAGTTTGCGTTGACGGCGCAGTTCTCCGTCTTCACGAGCCTCTTCTATATTATCCACATAGGCATTCTCATCAAGAATCTCTGCGCGTTCCGTCGGGTTCAGACCATCCTCGGCAATGAGTTCCGTTGCTTTACGGAAAATATCTCGTTCATAGTTCAATTCAGGATTTGTGGGATGTTTGAGACTTTGTATAACTAGATTCATCCAATCTGCGATACCTTTTGGTGTTTTATCATCAATATAGTGTGGATTCAGAAAAATGAGCTTGTGGGGGTAGACGTTAATTTTCTGACCCGTGTTTGCTTCGGTCACAAAGGTATTGGTCAGAATACTCTTTTGATAGGTTTTATCTTGCGTCTGTCGCGTGAGCCATACAATGGTATAAACGGTGCGGTCCATTTTATAGGTTTTATGACTTTTGACCAGTTCGATAATAGCGATCAAAAAGTAATAGAAAAAGCGGTCATAATGGTTGCCATACCGAACTCGCTGAATTTCGATCACGATTCGATTTTCGGGATCATCGACAAAAATGTCATAGGCAATATCGACATTGCCGACAGGAGGGGTAAATTTCTTTTCTGTTTCAATTTGGTCAGCCGTCAGTTGGAGGTCCAACCCAAGCAAATCTTTGATAAACTCGCTCAGTACATCGGGGTCACGAAACAGTTTCTTGAATACAACGGAATTATCTAGCCGTGCAATATGAACGTTTGGTTTTGGTTTCTGTTGCATAAGGTACTCCTCTCAATCATCATTCATTGTTCAGTCTTAATTGACCAACCGTTAACGCAGCAGCAATTCCATCATAGCAATTATGGGAACCCATTGATGGAATATCAAACCATGTACAAAGTATAAAACGAACTGCTGTTTCTGTCAATGCAAAAGACAATGCGCACAAATGCACTATAAATCATCATCACCAAAAAATAATAGATTGAAATTTAATTCAATCTATTGACAAACCCCAAAACCTATGCTAGCCTATAAATAGAAAAATATTTCAATTTATAAAACAACTAAGAAATGGAACCATCATGAAGCAAAATCAACGTCGATTTGCCAGTAAACACAATCAAGTCAGGCTATCGACGCAAACAACAACCATTCTTTTTATCGCAGCCATCGTTGCTGTGGTTACAATGGCGATTGGTATCAATGAGCAGCTATTTGCCATCGAGCAACCCTCGACAATTGAACAGCCTAAGCAGGCGACCGATACGCCGTCGTTCATCGCCTTTGAGAGCGGTCCTGTGCGCCCAATGGCACTGACACCCTCTGGTGGCAATCTCATTGTCACCAACATCCCTGACAACCGCATCGAGGTGTTCACGGTTGGGGAGAGCGGCGACCTCACGCATTTAGGTTCAATTCCAGTGGGGCTGGAGCCTGTGGCGGTGGCGGCACGGACGGACAATGAAGTCTGGGTAGTCAACCATCTGTCAGACAGTGTGAGTGTGGTTGATTTGACCAAGTGGCGTGTGGTGCAGACGCTGTTGGTAGGAGACGAGCCACGTGATATTGTCTTTGCTGGGGAGACAGGCAACAGGGCGTTTATCACAACCGCGCATCGGGGGCAGCATCGCACCCATGAGAGCATTGCTGGTGTACCCGGTGCAGGCGATCCTCAACTCTTGACCGAGAGTGTGAATCGTGCTGATGTCTGGGTTTTTGATGCCGAGAATTTGGGTGCTACAATGGGCGGGACACCGTTGGAAATTGTGACGCTCTTTGGCGATACACCACGTGCGTTGGCGGTGACACCGGATAGGTCAACCGTCTATGCCGCCATTTTCAATTCGGGGAACCAGACAGCTTCTGCACCGATGCCCTTGGTCTGTTCTGGTAATGACCCGACGCAACCCTGTGACGGCGATGGCATTACGTCGCCCAATGGCTTGGTGAATGGGCAAATCCCAGGTGGGCCACCGGGGCCTTGGGACAACCATGAGGGCAAGTTGGCGCCGTTGACGAGTTTGATTGTCAAATTTAACAATGAGACGGGCATCTGGGAAGACCAAGAGGGACGCAATTGGAGTAATGCCATTCGCTTTTATCTGCCCGATTTGGATGTCTTTGCCATTGACGCCGACACACTCGAAGAGACGGCCAGTTATGCACATGTAGGGACAACGCTCTTTAACATGGCGGTCAATCCAGCCAACGGCAATCTCTATGTCTCCAACACGGATGCCAAGAATGAGGTGCGCTTTGAGGGGCCGGGTGTGTACGCCAGCGACTACGCTGTCAACTATACTGGCAACAGTACCGTGCAGGGCAATTTGGCGCAGGCGCGCATTAGCGTGATTGAGCCTGTTGCTGGCACTGTCACAGAACGACATCTCAACAAGCACATTAACTATGATGTCCGTCCTGCTGCGGCTGGCACAAAGGACCATTCCTTGGCAACACCGCTGGAGATGGTCTTCTCGGCGGATGGGTCTACGGTTTATGTTGCAGCATATGGGTCGAGCAAAGTAGGTGTTTTCTCCACATCATCGTTGGAGAACAACAGCTTTGACCCTACCACTGCCAGCGGAAATTATATCTCGACACGGGGCGGTCCAGCCGGGCTGGTGCTTAACGAAGCGACCGGACAACTGTATGTGTTTAGCCGTTTTGAGCATGGTGTCTCTGTCATTGACCTCAACACAGGCGCAGAGAACAGCTATCATGCGCTCTATAACCCTGAACCGAGCGGTGTGGTCGCTGGACGGCATATGCTCTATGATGCTTACAACACCTCCAGCAACGGTGAGGCATCGTGTAGCAGTTGTCATATCTTTGGGGACATGGACCATATTGCCTGGGATTTGGGCAACCCTGATGCCGATGTTGTCTATAACCCGATGAATATTTTGTTTGAGCATGATGCCGAGCGACAGGCACAGGACTACAATCTTAATGGAACGAGCAATGTACGCGATTTTCATCCGATGAAGGGGCCGATGCTGACGCAGAGTCTACGTGGCATGACCAACAGTGGTGCCATGCACTGGCGCGGGGACCGTTCAACGGGATTCTTTGGCGACTCTGCGACCGATGAACGGCTTTCCTTCCTCAACTTTATCGAGGCATTTGAAGGCTTGGTGGGTGACAGCGTTCCCGCCAGCGACACACAACGACAGGCTGACATGAACGACTTTGCCGACTTTGGGCTGGCCTTGACCTATCCACCCAACCCCAACCGCAACTTGGACAACTCGCTCACGGCAAGCCAAGCGCGTGGGGCTGACCTTTTTGACGGACCACGCCGTTTGGTGGGACTATCTGAGTTTTATGACACACCGGGGCAGCAAGAGGGCGCAACCTGCCAAGAGTGTCATCGTATCTCGGCAGAGGATGGTTTCTTTGGCTCTGGCGGTGACTCGACCTTTGAGGGACTGACACAAATTGTCAAGGTCGCACATTTACGTAACCTGTACACGCGTATCGGTATGTTTGGCATGGCAAATACATGGCTGGTGTCGGATGAGGATGTGGACGGCAACACCCATGCGCATCGAGGCAATCAGGTGCGGGGGTATGGCTTTAACCACGACGGCATCTATGACACGATTCATCGCTTTACGCTGGGCGGCATATTTAACGATTATCAAACCGACCCCACAACGGGCTTTCAGAATAACCAAGAGCGGCGTGATGTGGAGCAATTTTTGATTGCCTTTGATAGCGATTTGGCCCCGATTGTGGGTCAACAGATAACGCTGGATGCGACCAACGATACAGTTGTGGGCAACCGAATTGACCTAATGATTGAACGTGCTGGAGCCAGTTTTACCTCGAAAATTTTGGGGGGGACGGTCACAGAGTGTGATTTGGTGGTCTTTGGCAGCACCTCAACGGATGCGGGTATTGCTGCATGGGGCATGCTCTATGATCCAGCGACTGCGCAGTTCTTGCCGGATACAACGGGACAATCAGCCTTATCCGATGCCGAGCTACGGGCATATGTCACCGAGCAGAATACAGAACTTACTTACATGTGTGTCCTACCAGGGTCGGGGCGACGGGTTGTGCTGGACCGCGATGAGGATGGTGTGTTGAATGGCGATGAACAAGCACCAATTACCATGCCAACGCCAGCAACCGCCTCTGCAACCCCTGTCTCAACAGCAACCCCTGTCTCAACAGCAACCCCGACAGAGACGCTCCCAACTGAGACATTGACAGCTATACCAACAATGATATCAACCCTTCCCCCGACAGACGTCGCACCAGCGACCCCAACGCTGATGGCAACAGAGACGATGTCCCCCGCAAGTACACCGCCCCCCGCAAGTACACCCACGGTTGCGCCAACGCCGTCGGTGATAGCAACAACGCAACCAACAGCAATACCGATTGGTAATCCAACAGATTCAGCATTTTTACCAATTGTGACACGCTAGCAATCTATCACACAATCGCACAGGAGACACATGAACAACAGTGATTTTGTCTGGACGGACTTATCAACCTTTGACTTGGACGCCGCCAAGCAGTTTTACACCAAAGTTTTTGGCTGGATATATGAAGGCTATGAAGATGAGGGTGGCTATGAGATTGGACATATTGGTGTCAATCCGTCGGTGGGCATTTACGCCATGCCAGAAAAATTTCAACAGATGAACCTGCCCTCATTCTGGATGTCTTACATCTCGGTGCGTGACATTGATACCGTTGTTGCCCAGGCCAAAGCACATGGCGGTATCATTGAAATCGGGCCAACCAACTTTATGGGGGAGGACAAAATCGTACTTATACGTGACCCTGCTGGGGCAGGCTTCACCGTATGGGATGGTGCCGACTTAAGGGGTAAGGATACCAAAGGGACACACGGTCGCATGGCATGGAATGAGTTGTATGTTTCAGATGCCTTACAGGTCATCGACTTCTATCAGACCATTCTGGGCTGGTCCTTCACCTTAGCTGCTGGGAGCGACACGACATTGGGTCGAAGACGGTATGATATACAAAACGAGAAAGGGAACACGATTGCCGCGCTACAGGAAGTACCCAATGAACTGAAGGGGAAAGCCCAATTTTGGATTCCTTATTTCAGTGTCAAAAACGTGGACAGCACATTGGGTATCATCAGCAGGGAGGGCGGCGAATTGATTCACCGCGAGGATAGTGGCGAAGGTGTCCTTGCGATGGCACAGGACCCACAGGGAGCGGCGTTTGCGTTGATTGAAAACCCTGCTGCTGTCTTACAATCTGCGACACCCAACCGCAATCAATCCACTCAGCAGCAACAGAGGTCTTCGGGCGAAAAACAGGACATTGCCTCTGGCACAGAGAGCCGTTCCGCAAACCGCAGCTTTATCGAACGCTTTAAACCCTATACATTTCTCGCCTTAATCGTTGTCTATATCGCGGCCATCTATAATCTCATTTGGGTATGGGGGCTGCTGATTTTACTACCGCTTATCCCTGATATCCGCTCTGGTGTGACCTTTTTGGTCGAGCCAATTGAGCGCACCAAGAACCCTGTCTGGTACTGGGCGATTATCGTCACCCTGTTCTGGATGGGGTTGTATCTGGTATTTACGCCTTTTCTCTAATGGGCAGTATCACAGGTTGGCGACCTGCGTCACAGAGAATCAATCTGTGATACTGATTTCTACATACCTAGTCAATGGACAAAAGACAGTATCGCAGGTTGGCGACCTGCGTCACAGATAATCAATCTGTGATACTGGTTTCTACATACCTATTCAATAAAAAAGATAATAACAATACATATCATGAATAAAACGAAATCACAACAACGAATGATGCATAACCTGCCTGTGGAGGCATACACATCACAAGCATGGTTTGATCAAGAGCAGGAACTCATCTTTTCAACCGTTTGGCAATATGCTGGGTTTGCAGAAGATATTACAGAACCTGGACAGTTTATTTCTGTGCAAGCTGGGCTAAATAATATTTTCATTGTGATGGGACGCGACCGCCGGCTACGTGCTTTTCACAATATCTGTCGTCATCGGGGGACACAACTGTTACGTGCGGTTGGCAAAACCCAGCGCGCTATCACCTGCCCCTATCATGACTGGACCTATGATTTGGAGGGGAATCTTATCTCGATTCCAGAAGAGGAAAAGGAGTTCCCCAACATCGACAAGTCCTGTTTGGGACTCAAGCCTGCATCGGTGGACCGCTGGCGGGGGATGCTCTGGGTCCACCCAGACCCCGGTGCTGGGTCGATCATGGGGTGGTTTGGAGAGGTCGAGCCATATCTGGGACCGCACCAAGTCGATAATCTGGTCGAATATCCCGAAGCGAAAACCACCAAGGACATTCAGGCCAATTGGAAAATTGTGGTCGAGAACTATATTGATGTCTATCATCTGGCGCAT
>JBCCFC010000503.1:0-9100 GCA_039029935.1 Chloroflexota bacterium | reverse complement strand
ATCTAAGTGTCGGCGTGTTCCTACTATATTCATTAAAATGCTCTAGGGCGCAGGGTTGTACCCTATCAACAATGTTTTGAGTGCCAGTATCACAGACTGACTATCTGCGCCAAAGACACAGATAGTCAGTCTGTGATACTGGTGTACTGGTTAGACCAAAGGAAATCTAGATGTTACAAGGGAACAAAGTCATCCTCCGCGCCATTCAAGCCGAGGATTTGCCACGACTGTGGGCATTTAACAACGATCTGGCAGTTGAGCTTGCGGGTGGTGGCGACCCACCGATGCCTCAATCGTTGGCGCGCCTTGAGGCCGAGTTTAATAGCCAAACAAGCGATGGCGGGCGTGATGATGCCAGCTTTGTCATCGAAGCCATAGATGACGATAATGACAACACGGGTCTGTGCATTGGACAGTGTGCGCTCTTCAATTTTGACTTTGTGGCGCGTCGTGCCGAGTTGGGCATCACCATTGGTGACAAGGCATATTGGGGCAAGGGCTATGGGCGTGAAGTAACGGCCCTCCTGGTTCATTATGGATTTCAGTACCGTAATCTGTGGAAAATTTGCCTCAATGTCCATGCCAAGAATGAGCGCGCCATTCGCGCTTATGTCGCCTGTGGATTTGTGGAAGAAGGGCGACTGCGTGACCATGTGTGGAGTGATGGCGCGTATGACGATTTGGTGATGATGGGAATTCGTCGACCAGACTGGATAGAAAATTCATCCGAGAAAAAAGCGTAATCATTATGGCACGTCGCAGCAAACGAGAGCAGGATAAACGCATTGTAGACAGAAAAGAATTGCACAAGTGCCGCCAAGCAATTAAAATTCTGGAACAATATGAACGATTGGCAGAGAAACAAGCAGCAAAGATACCGCCGGATAGATTAGCCGATCTCAACCAATTACGTGATACAGGTCTGATTACCGTGGGGCATTTACCCGCATCACTACACAAAAAATTTCCAAGCGAGTTTAACAAGATGACGTTGGCAGAAATCCGAGCGTATCTTCAGGAATTAAGTTCATTGCCAAGGAGAGGTGACTAATGGGGCTTTACACAGAACTAGATGATTTGTCCTTTGCTGAGTTAGCTGCGTCTTTTCAGTCTGCCCCACCTGATGGTAATGACTACGCATTTACCTACTATACTGAAGTAGCATTGCTTATCCATGCGTATGGGAACCCAGGTGTAAAATTTTTAATCGAGGAAACCATTGGCGTAAGTTCAGCGAAGGTGCGCGCCGTTATATTTGCATTGACACAAACGCCAGAGGATGATGAAGCGATTCACACATTGGTACGCGGGTTTCTGGATGATGATGACCCACTCATTGTTGCCGAAACCATAGATGGATTTACACGGCAAAATAAAACAGCGCAATTGCCACAGGTGTTGCCCCTGCTTGGTCATGATTCACCTTATATTCGGGGCAGTGTCTTGCGGTTTATGGCTGGACTCTACCCTGAGCAGGCCGTTCCTCTCCTCATCAACAGCCTGCAAGATTCGCATTTTATTGTGCGTGAAAATGCGGTAGATGAATTAGGCGAACTCGAAGCAATCGAGGCATTACCCGCGTTACGAGCAATAAGTGATCCACATCCACATGTGCGGCAAGCAGTAGAGACTGCAATTGAAGAATTGGAGGCGATTGAGGATGAAGAAATGGTGGTGCCGCCAAACGAGCAGCCACCCTATCTGCAACAGCCATATTCATTTACGCTCCCTAATCAGGAGGCCGTCTCACTGCTCATCCAAGCGATTGATCACTATTTGGATTTACAGCAGCCTATTACGGCTCAATTGCGAAAAGATACGTTCAGTGGGTCAGGTAATCGACTAGGATACTTAGAGGCACTCAAAACGGACCTGAAGTCTGTTGACACACGGGTTCTCTCATGAGAAAGGAGACGCCCATGAGCCTAGAGATTAGCATCTCTGTTATCGCCACAGTCTACAACGAAGCCAACGCCATCCACACACTCCTCGATTCCCTCATGGGGCAAACCCGCCAACCCGATGAAATTGTGATCTGTGATGGTGGCAGTACGGATGGGACAGTCGAGCAGATTGAAGCCTATATCAGCGATTTACCACTGGATGCCCCACCGATTCGGCTGTTGGTTCAGCCGGGAGCCAACATCAGCCAAGGTCGCAACACGGCCATCAGCGCGGCGACGGGCATTGTCATTGCCGTCACTGACGCTGGGGTTCGTTTGTCGGTAGACTGGCTAGAACAATTGACGGCTCCTTGGCTTGGAAGGGTGAAAGGTGAAGGTAGACGGGTGAAGGGTGAAGGTAGACGGGTGAAGGGTGAAGGCGGAAGGGTGAAACCGGATGTGGTTTCTGGGTTCTTCTATCCTGATGTGGATGATGTGTTTACGGTGGCGATGGGCGCGACGGTGTTGCCACTGGTTGATGACATTGCGCCTCAGAAGTTTTTGCCAAGCAGCCGCTCTATTGCCTTTACAAAAGAGGCATGGGCATCGGTCGGTGGCTATCCTGAGTGGTTGGATTATTGTGAAGACTTGGTCTACGATTTGATGCTGAGACAGAAACATGAAAAAGCGTCAACCGATGACAGTTCTTGGCATACATGGGCGCCCAACGCCACTGTTGCCTTTCGCCCGCGTGAAAATTTTCGTGCCTTTGGCAAGCAATATTATCTTTATGCACGGGGGGACGGCAAGGCTGATTTATGGCGCAAACGTCATTTGATTCGTTATGTGACTTACTTACTCCTGATCCCTGCATTGCTGGGGCATATCGGCTGGGGATTCTTTGCCCGTTGGCTTGGCTGGGTTGGGCTGGTGGCCGGGGTGATAGCCTACTGTTGGCGACCTTGGCAGCGCATTCAGGTGCTGGGTCAACACCTATCGCCAGCAGAGCGGTGGCAGGCGGCCTTGTTTGTCCCCATAATTCGTGTAGTAGGTGATGTCGCAAAGATGATTGGCTACCCAGCCGGGTTATGGTGGCGATGGCAAAACCGAGAACGAGATGAGATTCGATGGCAGTAAATATATACAGATAAGGTTGAATAATCACAATGAGTGCAGCACAAGTCGCAAATCGTAAATTTTCGGCAGACCTGATTGAAGCAACGCCAGCAGCCAATGGCCTCTTGCATTGGATATTAGCATCGCCAGCCATTCTCTTTATCGGCTGGCTATGGGTTGATATCTTTGCCTATTACAGCCCGATTCCTTCCTATACAGTTGATATTCTATTGGGACTCACGTTGTATGTGATTCTGGTGCTTTTAATGGGTGGTTATATTGCCTTTATGAGCATCACCGCACTACCCAATCTTTTTCGTCATGCGGGCTGGGACGTTAGCCCACTGGAAGAAATCCCAGAGGCACAACAATACACCGCACAGTATGACTACCAACAACGTCACCGCGCCAAGACCAATGTCTCACGCATCATCATGCGTGCCGGACAGGGATGGGTCTATATCGAAATGGCGTTAATTTTTATTGGGGCCATTGCCATGATCCCCATCTTCTTTAGTGTTTCAGAATTTGGCTTTGGCCGCTAGATAGGATACCTACGTCATGAGATTTATTCAGAACCATCTGGTTCAATGCAGCCTTTTCGTTGTCGCATATCTATTGCTGACAACAAACCTCGCCAATGCTTCTGTGTACCCTTCTTTGGTGCCAGACGACGACGTATTGATAGCGGAAGCGCAACTCACCGCACCCAATGACCAGCTACCCGTTGTTGCCAGCCTTTCATTTGTAGACTTGCCCGACCTCTATCGACTGACTGCTGAACTGGATGTTTGGGAGGTTGATCACCCTACACAGCGGATTGTTGCACTGATTCAACCCGCTGAACAACAGGCACTGAAGGCGCAGGGCTATACGCTAGATATCGATTTAGATCGAACCTTTCATCTCTGGGCTTTGCCATCGAACATTGAGCGAGCGCGCAATAGTAGAACAAGCAACCAAGAGGGAACAATTCCCGGCTATGCTTGCTATCGCACTGTCGAGAAAACACACAGCGACATGGCACAACTCGCCATTGACTACCCCGACCTCGTGGAGTGGTTTGTCATCGGTGAGAGCTGGGAAAAGATCAATGCAGAGAGTCATGATGATGTTGAGGGACCAGGGTTTGACATTTATGCCTTGAGGATTACCGATAAGACATTTGAGACACCTGTCGAAAAACCAAAGCTGTTTATTCTTTCTGAGGTTCATGCGCGGGAGTTGGTGACAAGTGAAATTGTCGCCCGTTTTGCCGAACGTTTGGTGGCACAATATGGCAAAGACCCAGACATTACATGGCTACTGCAATATAACGAAGTTCACATGATTCCCGTTGCCAACCCCGATGGCCGCAAAGAAGCGGAAAAAGGGCTTTGGTGGCGCAAGAATAAAAATCGTACAGGCTGTGCTAGTGATCGCCCCTTCACTTCCTATTATGGTGTGGACATTAATCGTAACGGATCATTTAAATGGAATGAGTGTGCATCAAGTGGATGCTCAACCAGCAATGTCTGCCGTGATACCTATCGAGGAACCGCCCCTGCCTCAGAACCGGAAACCCAAGCCTACGAAACTTATGTGAGAGAACTCTACGAAGATCGGCGCGGTCCCAATGATGACGATCCCGCTCCCGATAACATTTCAGGCGTCTTCTTGACACTGCATAGCTACAGCGAACTGGTGATTTTCCCTTGGGGATGGACAACACAGCCACCCCCAAATTATGACCAGTTGACGACATTGGGACGCAAATTTGGCTACTACACCAACTATGAAACTTGCCAAGTGGGTGAACAAAGCTGTCTCTATCTGGCCGATGGCACAGGAGATGATTGGGCTTATGGTGAGCTTGGCTTGCCTGCATACACCTTTGAATTGGGGCGGAATTTCTTTGAACGTTGCTCTTATTTTGAAAACAACATTATCCCCGGCAATATGGATTCTTATCTCTATGCCTTGAAAGCGGCGCGCTTGCCCTTTCAAACATCCAAGGGCCCAGAGATTGTGGATGTCAGTTTAGACAGGGCAACGATTACACAGGGCGACCCCATCATTCTCCAAGCAGTAGCGGATGATGGACGCTATTATAGCGGTGGTCATGGTGATGAAGGTGTACAGCCCATTGTTGCTGCCCATTACACAATTGACACGCCTAGCTGGTTGGTTTCAGGTATCACCGATACAATGCCCATGACAGATACAATGCCCATCACCGATACAACATTGGCGACAATGACCGTGCCTCTGTCAAGTACACGGTCTGCACCTTGGGCGATGACTGCGTCGGATGGCTTATTTGATACCTCTCGCGAAACCATCTCTGCCACAATTGATACCAGCAATCTGAGTGTAGGCCAACACTTAATTTTTGTGGAAGGCCAAGATGCCGATGGAAATTGGGGTGTGCCAACCGCCATTTCAGTAACAGTATTGTCCGCAGAACTGTCAATGCCAGAGGAATCTGATACAGAATTAGAGGAACCGAGCTCGGACCCTGAGACACCCGAACAAAAGCCGACGGTGTCACCTGCTTATGCAATGATGGCAACAACTGCATTTACGACCCAACAAAATTATGCGGGACACTCGGTTCAGTATACAATCATAATCACAAATCAAAGTAACGTCACAGCATCATTCCAAATATCGCTTGATGTTGAGGCAAGGGGTACAATCACATATACAGCGATTTATACCGAAACGCTTGTACCGGATAAGACAACGGTATCAACTGTTACAGAGCAGATAAATCAAGCGACATGGGTGATAACCGCCCCTGTAGGATTGGGGCATGTGGGGCCGCTTTCCCCAACAGAGCGTACAGGGGTTACATTAACAGTCAGCATTCCATCCATGGCCCAGCGTGATGACACACAAGTGATTACCATGACCATACGCTTGAATGATGAACAGGCAGTTCATCAGCAGATACAATTGATAACAGAGATACAGGAATATCTATACTATTTTCCATTCATAGCCAAACAAGAAGATCAGTAGTCGAATCAGCATGAACACACAAGAACCAGCACCATTAGTCCGAATTGATATGACACCCGATCAACCCCCGCCCAAACAGCGATTGCCCATGTGGATGTTGCTTATCGTTGGCTCGATCACCATCCTCGCCACGGCTATCTTGGTCTTGTCGATTGTACTGGGGATTCGTGCCGGGCAACGTCAAGTTGAACTGCAAAACCAACAAGTCATCGCTGTTCATCTGGGCAAAGCCGCAGAATATCGTGTCTCTGGTAATTTGGATGCTGCACTAACCGAGTACCAAGCCATCCTTGCCATTGGCCTGTTTCAAAAGCAACTCAATGCCAGCAATGGCAATTTGATTTTGAAACAGGCCAATGAAACCGCTGGGCAGGAGACAAACCCTGTCGCCGTCCAGGATACTCCCCAACCACCCAACCAAGATTCGACAGAAAACCAACCCCAAAATACAGAACCACCGTTAGAAGAAAACGCTAACGTCCTCTTGCTTGCCACACCCACAAGTGCGTTGGGATCGGAGCCAGAGGTGGCAATTGCTGACCCAGGCCGATCATCGACAAATAACACGACACAGGCTGTACCCGACGGACAGACTGTTGAAAACGCTGAACTCAACTTGCTTTGGCTTCAGGTCGATGCCGCTTACTCCACAGGCGACTGGGCAGCAACGATTGAACAGGCCAGAAGTTTAATGGCGAGTGATGATACCTATCGCGCAGATGAAGTGTCCGAGATTCTTTTTAATGCCTATGTCAACTTAGCGGGTGAAAAAGACCGCTCTGGGCAGCTAGAAGAAGCACTACGGCTTGTGGATGCGGCACTGGACTTACGTCCCGACGTGAAACCATTAGAGCAGGCACGAATCAAGGTTGCGCATTACCTTGATGTCCTGACCTATTATGGGGCGGATTGGGCGCGGGCTACTGAACTGTTGCGCAAGCTCTATCTGCAAGACCCAGACTATCGTGATGTGGAAGAGCGTTATCACAAAGCACTGATGGCGTATGGGGATATCCTCCTGATTGACGACCAATGGTGTGAAGCAGCCGATCAGTATATTACTGCTATCGAAGTGAATGTTGTGCCTGGGTTGATTAACAAACGCGATGAGGCAAAGGCATTGTGTGCCAACCCTCCATCAGAGGAGGATGTGACGGAAGATGAAGAGGATACAGCGGCAAGCGTCACGGTTGCCAGCGCCGCCAGTGTTGCGCAGGGTGCCAATACGGTGCAAAACACATCAGCCGCCGCAGCACCTGCCGCCGCACCCGCACCGACGGCAACATTTACACCCATCCCTACTGCAACACCCGTCCCCGCACCTGTGGCGACATTGCCCCCCCCAACGCCTGTGCCAACACCTGTACCCGTTGTCAGCAACCCAACAATTGGTCGAATTTTCTATTCATCCAACAGCCCATCGGATGGTCGTAGTCATGTCTATTTCCATGACGTTGCCAGTGGGCAGACCAATCCACCATTGATTGCGGATGCCGCGCAACCAGCCATTCGTGGTGATGGGCAGCGCATCGCCTATCGCAACACGCGTAGCGATATGATGGGCATCACCTCCTTTGATCCGGGTTCAGGGTTGCAACTACGCTTCACTGAGTTTGGTGAGGACAGTATGCCTAGCTGGAGTCCAGAAGGAAACCGTGTCGTCATCGCCAGTAACCGTGAGGGCGACCGTCGTTGGCGTATCTACACGGTGTGGGCGGAGGAAAAGGGTGGCGTGACCAATTTGAATTTTGGTGAACAACCTTCCTGGCACCCAGCAGCAGACCTGATTGCCTATCGTGGCTGTGATGAGCGTGGCAACGGCTGTGGCATTTGGCTGATGAATGGCAACGGTGGCGGGCGTAGTGGTGTCACAAGCAACCCCTCGGATGGCAATCCTGCATGGTCCGGCGATGGGCAGACGATTGTCTTTGACAGTAACCAGCGCGATGGCAACCATGAAATTTACAAGGTTGAGGTCGCAACAGGGGCGGTCGAACGCCTCACTAATAATCCGACAACCGATGTGATGCCGACCATCAGTCCTGATGGCAACTGGGTTGCTTTTTTGACAGATCGCGGTGGTCTCTGGCAAATCTGGGCTGTCCCCCTCAGCGGCGGTGGTGAGGTCGAGGTTGCCTCCATCAACGGTATTATTGGCAATTGGGCCGAGCAACGCCTACAGTGGGTTCCATAACGATGAGTAAAGCAACAAGCCCACTTGTGGTCGGCATTGCAGGCGGTACAGGCAGCGGCAAAACAACGTTAAGCAATCAAATCATCGATCATGTCGGCATCGAACACATTGCCTATATCCAGCATGACTATTACTATAGCGATTTGGGTGACATGCCCTTTGCCGAACGGGTCAAACGCAATTACGATCACCCCAACAGCCTGGAAACAACCCTGCTTGTTGAACAATTGACCATGCTACGGCGTGGTGAACCTGTTCATGTGCCCATCTACGACTTTGCCACCCATGCCCGTTGTGTCGAAACAAAGCAGATTGACCCCATGCCGTTGACTCTTGTTGAAGGCATTCTTGTGTTATGTGAACCAGCACTACGCTCACTGATGGACATTCGCATTTTTGTAGATACAGACGCTGACATTCGCTTCATCCGTCGGCTCAAAAGAGACATTGAGGAGCGAGGACGTACCATGCAGTCGGTCATCGACCAGTACATGACCACCGTCCGTCCCATGCATACGCAATTTGTCGAGCCAAGCAAATGTCATGCCGACATGATCATTACCGAGGGGAGCCGTAATCAGACGGTGATTGATATGATCACGAGTCGCGCTTTTTCAATGTAACCCAATTATGCCAATCCATGTCACAGTCGATGCGGGTCCTGCTGTCCACCAAAAAGCAGGACTCAGCCGCTACACAGAACGCCTCATCACTCATCTAGCAGACCCTCAACAACAGCACCAACTCAACCTAACGCTTTTCTACAACCAACACAGCGGACATCATCTCCCACAGTCATGCCAACACATCCCCACCCAGACCATCCCACTCACCCAATACCCTTGGCGTCTCTCCGTCCTCGCCACCCAACTGCTAAAACTAAAAATCTACGATAAGTATACGT
>JBCCFC010000502.1:0-9110 GCA_039029935.1 Chloroflexota bacterium | reverse complement strand
CACGAAGTTGCACTGGATCTGAGACAAGAGAGCGTCATCGCTAGCAACATTCTTTGCTGCCGTCTCGACGAATGCGGGTAGTGAAGCAAAGCGTTCCATCGTCTGGCCGGTCAGGAGGTTGAGCTTGCGACACGTCTTGACTGATTTCGTCACGAGCTCGGTGTTGTAGTAGCCACTTTTGGCACACTCCTCTTGGAATTCGGGTGCCGTAGCAAACGAGGCAAAAATGGCGCACAAATCTCGAAGCATCTCCTTCGGGCGAAAGTTGTAGCTTTCAGGGTTGTCCACCTTCAATTCCAATCCCTTTGATCCCACTAACTTCGTGAGCACATGCAACAGCATGTTCACAAGCCTAGGGCACATTTCCTGAAGCAGAAATAGATTGCGTATGTCTTCGTCGGTGTTGCACAAATCCCAACTCACCACACACCAAGCAACAACCGGGGCCATCGCCGCCATAGACCAATGGACCCATGCCCGTGTACCTCACCTCTGCCAACACCTCCTGCAAGGGGCGAGCAGGTGTCGTTGGCTCATCCAAAATGGTATGCGCCGCACCGTGCGGAACCACCACCAGATCACCATTGGCAATGGGTAATAGTGCTGTCTCACGCTCTTTCTTGCGTTCTGGCTGTGTCTCTTGCTGTGTCTCTTGCTGATCTTCAAGACGCAACCAACCCTGTCCACGAATCACAATGTGAAAGCGCGCCACCCCTTTCTTTTCTGGAACCAAGATGCTCCAAGGCGATGTCAACTCTGTGCGAAAGTATAGACTGCCTTTAAAGCGCAGTGTACTCAGTATGTCTGTCAATACGTCCATCAATACGTCCATTAATTATCAATTCCCCGATACGATTTAGTATGAAACAGCGACATATACGCATTGAAACCCCACCATTTCCGCATTATCATAGCAGGTGTAAATCATAATCACAAATTAACGTAATTCGATAGAAGGAGTACAACTATGAGTAACGTTCAACAGAATCCGATTATTTCTGCACCAAATGCTGATGACTATTACCCGCTTGCGGGGTCAGCGTTTTACCATCGTGCCAAGAGTATAGACACCGACGGGGCATTTGCTGTGATTGAAATCGTCACAGAGCCGGGAGAGAGTGTTGCCACGCATGTTCATCAGAATGAGGATGAACTGGTTTATCTAATTGAAGGGGAGATTGAGGTAACGCTGGGGGACCAACAGATGAAGGCTGGCGCAGGTGTGTTGGCACTACTGCCACGCGGCATTCCACATGGATTCACAAACATTGGCAGTGACCCAAGCCGACTTCTTGTTACAATCCTACCGGGAAACTTTGACAACTATTTTGTTGAGATGGGGAAGTTGTATCAAGCTGGCGAGCCGACAGAGGCGCAGTTCAACGCACTCGCCAAACAGTACGCGATTGAGTCCCTCTAAGTCTACGTAAAATCAAGAAAATAATCAGAAATCGTTTAGCGAGCACACGCCCTGCGGATTAATTGTACAAGTCGGTCCCGCCCGAGGTGTACTCACTGAACGATTCTCAAGAAATTTCAGTCTTTAAGACAATCAAACAAATTTTGAACAAGGAGATAGAATGATGAATATTCGATTTGTAACGCAAACAATCCATGCCTATTTGGACTATCCAGTCGCATTCAGCCTGACTTTTCTGCCGTTTCTACTGCAACTAGGCAGTTCACATCCGCTTGCGCTCTGGCTTTCGGTCGTCACAGGCGTTGCTGCATTTATCCTAACCGTGTTCACCGACCATAAGCTTGGCGTCATCCGTGTTCTCTCATATGCATTTCATCTGCGTGTTGATTTTCTCGTCGGGGTCGTCTTCTTGATTGCGCCATTCGCTTTGGGGTTTAGTGGCCTAGATTCCTGGTACTACTGGCTCAACGGCGGAGCCGTCCTGATCGTGGTGAGCCTGCATAAACCCGCGGCTGCTTCGCTTGCCGTTGCGCCATCTTAATTAGAATAAGACTCGAATCCTGTCATTCCTGAGCAGTCAATAGCCCATTTTCGACGTAGGCATGGATTCCCGACTGCTCAGGAATGACAATACCGAAAAACCAGTATCGCAGGTTGCCAATCTGCGATACTGGTTTTTCATTTACAAAGCCTGAATATAACGAGTGGCAGAGCGGGAGACAGCAATCTTTGCATCCTGCTGCATGACACGTCCCCACCAAGCGGCATAAATCCGAGCAAAGTCGTATGGCTGTACAGCGTCAACAACCTGCTGGACCTTGACGGAAGATAGGGGGATGAGATTGGGATAGCTGTACATAAAACTGACATAGCGACGGTCAGGGACCACTTGAATGATATCCCCTGTCAGCAAGGCTCCAGCACCGCCGGCACCCGCCGCCCAGTGCAGCATCGTGCCACCGTCAAAATGACCACCCCCACGAATCAGCGTCATGCCGCTCCATAATAATTTACGGTCGCCTTCCCAAAATACAATCGCGGCATCGGGTCGCATCACCCACTCTTTGTCAGCCTTATGAAGGTAGATGGGGGCATGAAAGGCGCGGCTCCACTCGACCATAGATGAATAGAAGTGTGGATGAGAAATCGCAATGGCGTCAATACCGCCCAACGCCTTCACCGCTGCGATGGTGGCGTCATCAAGCAGCGATATACAATCCCAGAGCACGTTGCCCGATGGCGTTTGCACCAGTATTGCCCGCTGCCCGATGGCAAAGGTGGGATGTGTGCCGATACCCGTCAGATTGGGTTCTAGCTCTCTGATTTCATTGTGATGATCGGTGCGCAATTCCGCCAGCGTCGTCCACTGCTGACCCGCCCAGCCAATGTATTGCCGCTCATCTTCGCAAATGGTGCAGGCCGTTGGTGCCACGGCTGTTTCGCTGAATTGCGTTCCGCATGTTTTGCAAATATAGTTGTTCATTGTTATCTCCCGTTGATAATATGGCCTATATTGTAACACAGATGGCTTTCGGTGCATTTCTTGGGATTCATGTACTAAACGGCTTGATTCATGACGCTATCAGCTAAATTGGCCGAACCATAAATTTCAAAGAGGTTGAGATTTATGGTTTGTATTGGATGGTAAAAAGTTGGGGCATGGGCGTTGTCATGGTCTGGCTCTAACAGTAGTTCGATACTCTGCGCACAGGGCAAGGTCGCCAGTGCCACCTTCTGCATCCCCCGTGTGCGCACCCACTGCCGACAGCGGCTCGTGACCAGCACACGACACCCGCCAGTCGGTGGCTGCCAGTGCGTCAACAAGGCGGGGTCCTCGCAATTATCAAAGATGAGCAAGCGTGGGATCCTCTCGTGCCAGCAAGCCAACACACGTTGCACCTGCGCGGGGACATCCAACGTCGCATAATCCGCACCGACACCCGCCATCCATTGCTCACAAAGCGCATTCTCCCTCATCACCGAGGCCGCGCCTGACATGCTGACCCAATAGACACCGCCCACAAAGTATTGTCCATACGGTGACTTTCTGCCCATCCGATAACACCAAATTCATCTGGTAGGTTCTGCGGTAGGTTCCACAGTGCGTTCTTCTCTCGGTTCTTCTCTGGATTCCGTGGTCGGCTCACTCAAAAAACACCACAAGCTATCCACAATGCCAGCCGCCACCACGTCAGGACGATTGACCAACAATGCTTGGTCGCCCCCCATAAACCCCATCTCTAAAATAGCGGCGGGTGTTGTGCGCGCAATGCGGTTAAAGGCATAATACTCGGTCATGTTGTGTGTAATCGTGTTGGGGTGATGGGGCAATTGTGTCTGGGCAGGGTAATACTCGTCGATGCATGCCAGCAAGCGCGCCTCTTGCTCTGGCAGGCGGTTGCGCCGATGGGTTGCCGCTTTGTAGCCGCTCTGCGCAATGCAACTATCCGAATGCAGACTGAGCAACACATCCGCAGGCAACCTATTTAAGCGCGGGTCATACTCATTGAGTAGCAGCACATCAACACCAAATCGCTGCAACCGTGCGACCACCAGTTTAGCAATGGTGGCGTTGATTTCGGCCTCGGTTAACACAGCCTGCCCTGACGCATCGGTACAAACGGCGCCCGGATCATAGGCGGCGTGACCGCTGATGATGGCGACATAGGGTGGGCTGGGTGTTGGTGTGGGGAACCAGTCGGTGAGCGCGGAGATACTTGAGAGATTGTTGATGATGGCGGTGCTGAGGATGACTACAACAAGGATGATGAGTGCGATGGTGCTAATGTAACCGAATAAACGCTGTATTTGTTGAAGTAGATTTTGACGCATTATAGACAATACACCTCAATCTTATCCAGCCGCTCTCAAATTCGCACGATTCACAATAAAAATACCACACAAAACCAGGACCATCGCAACCACACGCATTATGGTCAATTGCTCGCCCAGCAGCAGGACACCCGCCAACATGCCTGAGCCAGGGATCAGGTAGTTGGTCATTACCGTACGGCTGGGTCCCAAATTTTCGATGAGATAGAAATAGGTCATCGTTGCCATCAAGGTGACACCGATACCCAAAAAGAGCATATAGCCCCAGATTTCTAGGGTAGGTCGAATGGTCCAAGGGGCCTCCAACAGCAGGCTGAAGGGTAGCAGGATGATGGACGCAGCGGTAAATTGGCCTGTCATCAAACGTAGACGAATGGCCCAGATCGACAGATCTTTGGGTTGATGCGGGAAGAGTAAACGCAGATAGACCGCTCCAATCGCATACATGAGTGCGCAGAAAACAATGGCAAGTTGAGCAACGATATTGGTGCTGACACCTGCAAGTGCGTTGGGACCAATGAGGATGACAATGCCCAGAATACCCAGCGAGATTCCCGATATTTTGTGTAAAGTTAAACGCTCACCATCGACAAAGAAGTGCGCCAAAATCGCCGTAAACAACGGCATTGGCGAGATCAAAATCGCAGCCAAGCCGCCTTCGATATAGAGTTGCCCCCAACCTGAAAGCGCAAAGGGGATCGCCATATTAAATGCGCCGAGGACAAAGAAAGGCCCCCAACCCCTCAGTGTCGTGGGAAGTCGTCCACCCACGTAGCGTAGTAAGAATAACAACATTGTCGTTGAGATAATGGTACGCAGCAGGGTGAGCGTAATCGGGGGGATGACGGGCAGGATCAGTTCAACAATGATAAAGGTCACACCCCATGTGATGCCGGGGATGAACAAGAGAAAGTTATTCAGAATGTTTCTGTTCATGGTTTCCTGATGAGTTTATTTGTGCGGGTTAGATTGGTCCAATGGGACCAATCTAAAAGCCTCAAAATTCTAATGACCTGTCAAGCTCTGCATCACATCCAAGAAATGTGCCACATCTGCTTCATCGTTGTAAAGATGCGTCGAGACACGGACACGAGGCGCACCACCATAATCACCCCAGATGAGAATATTCTGCTCTTTTAATGAGGTCACAAGCGTCTCAATGGTTATAGTCTCACCACTACCTGTCTCATCACTACCTGTCTCACCACTACCTGTCTCATCACTGACAGCAAAACAGGCATTGCCCGCACGGGCAGCGGGGTCACGGGGCGTGATGGTCTCCCAGCCCAACGATGCTAATCCATCCAACACCATGCCACTCAGATGGACATTGTGCTGTTCAATTCGGTCAGTCCCGATGTCGAGCAGATGATTGAGCGCATTTTCCAGCACGTAGAGGCTGATAAATCCAGGATTGCCTGGCTGGAAGCGGTCCGCACTCTCTGGTAATTGGTAGCTTGTGGGTGCTTGCCAGTTGGGTGTAGAGACACCAGTGTTCCAGCCCAAAAAGGGCGGCTCTAGGTCTGGCAATCGCTCACGGTTCCAATAAAACACCGCTGCCCCGTGTACACCTAAGAGCCACTTATAACAACTCGACACCAAGATATCGGCATGGGGCGCATAGACGGGAACCGACCCTGCGGCATGGGTGGCGTCAATCAATAAGAGCGCACCCTTGGCACGAACCATCTCCGAAAGTGCCTGCACAGGTTGGCGTTGTCCGGTGTAATAGCTGACTTGGCTCATGGCAACTACCCGTGTGCGTTCATCGACCATCGCCGCTACGGCATCTATATCTATCACAAAGTTGTTGTGCGACACAATGCGTAGTTCCACGCCTTGATCAGCCAGCTTTGTCCAGGGCAACACATCCGACGGAAACTCAACATCACAGACGACCACATTATCGCCTGCCCGCCAATCAAGCGCATAGGCCAACAGGTTGATGCCATCCGAAGAGTGTGATAGAAAGGCGATTTCATCAGGGGGAGCCGAAATGAGTTGGCCTACTTTCTCTTGGCAACGGCGGTAGGTGCTTTCAAAGCGATAACGTGCCGCCTCACCCAGGGATTTGTCCATCAAAAATTGAGCAACAGCTTGTTCATGAGACTTGAGCATGGGTGACTCGCCACCCGTTGCCAAGTGAGTCACATTGTCGATGCCGATGAAGTGTTCTTTAGCGATTAACATTGGATACCTTCTACAGATAAAAACCCACCGTTCAGCGTGGCTTGTGCTGGCTGAACGATGGGTAGGTAAATCGTGACGATTGTTTGGATGATTGTGCGCAGATTATACTGCCAAGCCTCATTTCACACAACTGACAAACATTACCATTAACTTAAATTTTTATTTTTTTGAAATTCATGTATTTATCATGATCGGTCATGTCTCTATAGGAGTGCAGCAACAAATCAATGCAACAGTTGAGTATCGAAACGAAAAACAGACTCGACAAACTCAATCAACAACAAACATGTCTAGGAATAGACTCAATTTGAACGAGACCAAAAGTCTCAGGAGACAATGATGAAACGATCAACGAAATTCTATACAACCATGATGGCGGTGTTTTTTCTACTACTAACGCTGCCATTCAGTGCGCAGGCACAGGGAAATGAAAACACGATTAATCCAAGAGCATTTACACCCAACATTGTTGGCGGTGAAAATGCATCCGCCGGAGCCTATCCTTGGCAGGTTTCACTTCAGAATAATGGTCACTTTTGTGGTGGCTCTGTGATTGCTGAAAACTGGGTGTTGACAGCGGCCCACTGTATCGAAGGGGAAAGCAGCCGTAGCGTACAGATTGTCGCTGGTGCCAATAAACTGAGTGCCAATGAATCGACACGCCAAACGATGAACGTGGCGCAGATTATTTCACATCCCAACTATGATGGTGGCACACTCAATAATGATGTTGCCCTGCTCAAGTTGAGTGGCTCCCTGAACTTTAATGGCTACGTACAGCCTGTCCAATTGGCAACGGGGTCTATTGCTGACGGCACAAGCGCAACTGTCACAGGCTGGGGGACAACCAGTGAGGGCGGCGAATTGGCTGACACGTTGCAGACAGTCAGCGTCCCTGTTGTGGCAACAGCAACCTGTAACCAAGCCTATAACGGCGACATCACAGACGGCATGATTTGTGCGGGGTTGTCAGAGGGTGGCAAGGACTCCTGTCAGGGTGACAGCGGTGGTCCAATGGTCGTCCGAGATGGTGCTGGCAATTGGATGCAAGCAGGAGTTGTAAGCTGGGGCAATGGCTGTGCGCAGCCTGGTGCTTATGGTGTCTATGCCAAGGTTTCACACTATAATAGTTGGATTACAAACTATGTAAATGGCACGTCTCAACCACCTGTTGATGATGGTGGCTCTGATGATGGTGGTACTGATGACGGTGGCACTGATGACGGTGGCACTGATGACGGTGGATTTGATGATGGCGGCTTTGATGATGGTTTTGATGACGGTGGCTCTGATGATGGCGACTTTGAAGACATCGAGCCTTGCTATGCTGATGAATTTGATGAGGGTGAGTTTGGTGACGGGCAGGACGAGACATTGCCAGATGGCATAGAGACAATTGATTGGGACCAAATTTCTGCCGATACCATTGGTGTTGATGTCGAAACCTTGTGGCAAGCACTGGAAAGTGGACAGTCAATTGCTGATGTTGCCAATGCAAATGGCAGCAGCCCACAGGCTGTAATTGACGCAGTACTGACTGCTGAACTCCAAGTGATTGACCAACTGGTAGAGGGTGGACACGTTGAGGCGACTGAGGCCGATGGTTGGAAAGCGGAATTGCCACAGATTGTGGATGAGTATGTCAACAGTTCATGGTCAGCAGACATGACAGATGATGGCGAGTTCACAGATGACGGCGAGTTCACAGATGATGGCGAATTCACAGATGACGGCGAGTTCACAGATGATAGTGAGATCTGGGATGAAGGTGACTTCTCTGATGAAGGTGACTTCTCTGATGAGGGCGACTTCTCCGATGAGGGTGACTTCTCCGATGAGATGGACCCAGGTCGCAACGATGCCGCTAATCCACAGGGGGACTGTGATTTTGATGATGGCGATTTTGATGACGGCAACTTCGATGATGGCGATTTTGATGACGGCAACTTCGATGATGGTGGATTTGACGAGGGGACAGATGGCGACGAGTCTGGTGGCGCAACAGGTGACTGGTTCTGGTTCTACATCGCAGCCCAAACATTGGGTGTAGACACAGACACCATCTGGGCAGGATTGGCCGCAGGTCAGAGCTTGGCGGACATTGCCGTAGCCAATGGGAGCGATGCGCAGACGCTGATTAACGCGATTGTCGCTGAAGAGCAAAAAATGGTTGACGGTGCAGTTGCGATAGGCATCATCTCACAGACAGACGCTGATGGGTGGATGGCCGAAGTTGAGATGATTGTCGCTGAAATGGTGAACATGGTCTTTGTCGGTGACAACAATGGTGGTGACAATGGTGGTGACAATGGTAGTGAAGATGGCACAGGTGACGGTACTGGTGACGGTTTAGAGCCAGTGAACGCAGGTACACTCCAAAGTGGTTCTGGCAGCATCAACAATTTAGCTGTACCAACCACAGGTGCATCACGACGACCATTCAGTCTGGACCAAGTACCAAGCCTGTTGCCCAATGTACCAGGGGCCAATGACCCAGGTGATGGCAACAGCGGTACAAGCACAAGCCATATGGTTTATCTGCCAGTGGTGACACGCTAACACAAAGTTAGCTCAATAGAATAGAATCATAGAAAAGGGTTAAGATTTTCAGAAATCTTAACCCTTTTTTATTCTGTCGTCCTAGTTTTCTTTTTGACAAATAGCTTGT
>JBCCFC010000501.1:0-9111 GCA_039029935.1 Chloroflexota bacterium | reverse complement strand
CAACAACTGCATCCCATTGAGCCTCTTTTTGGGTCAATATCCAGTCGAGAAAATCGACATTATGGATCGCCACCTCTGTATGCTTTTGACGTAATCCATTTGCATTCTGGTCAGCACGTTGCGCTTCGGATGGCATTAGTTCAACTGCATCAAAGTACGCAGGCGCAAGTGCATAACCTGCATCAACTTGGCGTGCTACAGACTCAATAAAACGGCCATCGCCACAACTCGGTTCTAAGATTTGCTGGGGCGAGTGTGCCAATGCCCAACGACTCACATAATCTGCTAAATCTTCCGGTGTATAGTAACCGCCACGCAGTTTTTGTGCAGTTTCTTGTGATTTGAATTTCATGCGGGTAAGTTCACCTCGTCGATTATGTCATCAATTCCATATAGTCGGTTAATAAGGGCATCAATTTGTCGCCGTATTCTCTGCTGATTACGCTCTAACTGTTGTCGCTCGCGGTCGCTTTGGATCGTGGCTAGTTGTAAAGATAGGTCATGCAACGACGTATTGAGTGAGACAATCTCTATATAATGGTGATATCGCGTATCCTGTATAGAAAAATCGGTATGGCTCATCCGAAGATCAAACTTTTAAACGAGCAGTATCAAGTATGATCAGGTGGGGCTTGCACAATCGTCAGATGGGCATTAACCTAATATTTACACTGAATGAACCATGTAAAAAAGATGGTGTTCTGTCATTGGACAGAGTACCATCTTTTTTATTATCTTTTTGTTTTATAGCTGTCGCTTGCTACTGTAAATGTGACCCTGCGGCCAACTCCGCCGCCAGAGTTCGTACCGCATCGACACCATCTTCACCACCGGCCAACTTCACCAGTGCCGACCCAACGATAACGCCCTCGACAAGTTGGGCGACAGTTGACGCTTGCTCGCCTGTGCCGATGCCAAAGCCAATTGCCAGTGGCACGTCGGTGTGACGACGTACACGTTCAACAAAGGCTTTGAGGTCAGGCGGCAACTCATTGCGTGCGCCCGTGATGCCCGTGACGCTGACCAAATAGATAAAGCCTGTGGCCTTGGCCGCAACTTCACGGATGCGTGCCTCTGTGCTGGTGGGCGCGAGAAAGTAGATGACAGCCAGCCCTGCGGCTTTACACGCCTGGTGTAGTTCATCCGATTCTTCGGGTGGCAGGTCCGGTACAATCACCCCATCCATCCCTGCTTCCGCTGCATCTGTGACAAAACGTTCAATGCCATAGCTAAAGAGCGGGTTGTAATAGGTCATGCCACAGAAGGGTTGCTCGACACCACGCGTACGCAGTTCACGAATCATGGCGATACAGTCGGCAACGGTTGTGCCTTGGGTAAGTGCCGTGTAGGTGGCAGTCTGGACAGTGGGCCCATCGGCCAGTGGATCGCTGTGGGGGATGCCAATCTCAAAGAGGTCTGCACCGGAATCGGCCAGTGCCTCAACCACGTCCAAACTGGCTGCACGATTGGGGTAGCCCATCGCATGGTAGGGCATAAAGGCGGCTCCACCCTCTTTTTGATACTTTGCAAAGACTGCTTGAATTCGCTCTAAACCTGTCACGCCAACACCTCCATGACTGTGCCTAAATCTTTGTCGCCACGCCCACTCAGGTTGACCAAGATGATCTGGTCTTTGTCCATTTGCGGTGCAAGTTCGGTCAGATAGCCGATGGCATGGGAACTTTCCAATGCCGGAATGATGCCTTCATAATCACAGAGCAACTTGAAGCCCTCCATGGCCAAATCGTCGGTACAATAGGTGTACTCGGCACGACCCAAGTCACGTAGCCATGAATGCTCTGGCCCGATACTGGCATAGTCCAAGCCTGCACTAATGCTGTGCGTTAAGGCAATCTGCCCATCTTTATCTTGCAGGACATAGCTCTTGGTTCCTTGGAGAATGCCCAATCGACCCAGTTTGGGGTCAGCAAAACGAGCGGCATGTTCACCACTTTCAATGCCACGTCCACCTGCTTCAACACCGATGAGACGGATGTCTTCAAATTCCAAGAAGGAATGGAAGATGCCGATGGCGTTGCTGCCACCGCCCACACACGCAACAATGGCATCAGGCAGACGACGCGGACCATCCTCGTGGTCACGCATCTGATAGACCGCTTCACAGCCAATAATGCTTTGGAAATCTCGCACCATTGCCGGATAGGGATGTGGCCCTAAAGCACTGCCCAACAGATAATGGGTGGTACGCACATTGGTGACCCAATCGCGGATGGCCTCGTTGATCGCATCCTTGAGCGTTTTGCTGCCACTCTCGACACCGCGTACATCGGTCCCCAGTAGCCGCATCCGAAATACGTTGGGTTCTTGACGTGCCATATCGACTGTCCCCATATAGACGACACACTCCAACCCTAGCAATGCTGCCGCCGTCGCTGTTGCCACGCCATGTTGACCTGCACCTGTCTCGGCCACAATACGGGTCTTACCCATTTTGCGTTTCATCAGCAGTGCCTGCCCCAATGCGTTATTGATCTTGTGCGCACCCGTGTGCGACAAATCTTCACGTTTGAGATAAATTTGAGCACCACCCAAATGCTCACTCAATCGTCGCGCATAGGTGATAGGCGTTGGTCGCCCAATAAAGCTACGTTGTAGGTAGGCCAGTTCGTCCATAAACTCACGGTCGCTGCGCGCCTTGAGATAGGTTTCTTCCAACTCCTCTAACGCAGGCATCAATGTTTCTGGGACAAATTTGCCACCATAGGGACCAAAACGCCCCGCCTCGTCTGGATAGGCATTGTAGTTGATGGGTCCTTGCCCAGCCTGTTCTGTTTGTGTTGTTGACATTGAATTCCTTCTTTTTCTATAGAGATGTAGAAGTTCGGCTTTTGACAAAAGTCAAACTTCTATTTATTTGCAAAGATCGTCTCCACCGTCTGGCGCATGACCTCGGCTGGAGCCTCCTGATGTGTCCATAATTCAAAGGCAATGGCACCTTGCCAAACCAACATGCCTAGCCCACAAATCGCCTGCGCACCACCTGTCTGCGCATGTTGCATAATGCGTGTCACAGGTGGGTTGTAGACCAAATCGTATAACACTTGGTCGGGGCGAAAGGCGACATCCTCATGCCAGGGCATGGTCTCGACATGGGGTGTCATGCCCAGTGAAGTGCTGTTGATCACCAAATCAGCTTCGTTATTTGCAGCCACCAGTGTCGCTGTAGAATCACTATTTGTTTGGGCAGTGATGGCGCAGTTCGGGAAATATGGTGTCATTGCTGCGGCCAACTCCTCAGCCTTACTGACGGTGCGGTTACGAATCGTGACGGCTTTGCAACCTGCCTCGGCCAATCCAAAGACCACTGCACGGGCCGAGCCGCCAGCCCCCAAGACCAACGCCCGCTTGCCAGCAGGGTCCACGCCATGATCACGCAAATCAGCGATAAAGCCACGTCCGTCCGTGTTGTCCCCTAATAGCGTCCCATCCTCCTCAACGCGAATTGTGTTGACTGCACCAATCGCCTTGGCTGCATCGGTCAGGTGATCCATAAAAGGCATGACAGCCTGCTTGTGGGGTACAGTCACATTGCTGCCACGTATCCCCAACCCGACTAGACCATACACTGCTTTTTCGACCATTTCATTTGAGCCTGTGTTGGTTGAATCTCCCCGTACAGGAAAGGGGACATAGCACCAATCTAGCCCCAACTCGGCGAAGGCAGCATTATGCATCGGCGGGCTGATACTATGGCTGACGGGCCAGCCAATCAGCCCAACGATGTTGGTTTTACCCGTGATGGTTTTCGCTATTATGTTTTTTTCTGGTGTTTGCATGGTATTGCTCATTTCTTATTGTATCGTTTCTAAATCTGCGCCCAAGGCTTGGAGCGTTGTGTCAAAGCCAGGGAAATGATGGTTGATGCGTTCTGCCCCATAGATATACGTTGACCCTTTGGCCGCCAACCCGGCGACGGTTGCCGCCATTGTTAGCAGCGCATCATTATGTGATTCAATCAAATTTCCCCGCAGGGTTGTTGGCCCGGTAATGGCAAACCCGTCACTGGTTGGCTCAACATAGGCACCCATTTTTTGCAGAAGACCTACAAGCGAGGCAATGCGCTCTGTCTCTGCCCCGCGCAACTCACGGACATCCTGCACAACCGTTTTGCCATACGCCTGTGTTGCCGCAACCGCAAGCGCAGGCAATTCATCAATCATACTCAAAATCTGTCGCCCGCCCAAAATTGTTCCTCGCAGTTCGCTATAGGTCACGTCAAGGTCGGCAATAGGCTCACCAGCTTCAGTCCGTTCATTTTTATAGACGATGTTCGCTCCCATCTCGCGTAATGCCTCCACGATGCCAGTACGTGTCGGGTTGATACCAACACTCAAAATGGTGACACGGCTGTCCGGCACAATGGAGGCGGCCACTAGCAGAAAGGCTGTTGTTGAAATGTCCCCTGGAATCGTAAACTCCAGCGGTGACAACGCCTTACTCGGCATTTCGATATAAATGGTGTTGCCACGAATGGTACTGCCCAAACTTTCAACGGGTGCATTCATCGCCTTAAGCATCCGCTCGGTATGATCCTGTGACAGGCTTGGCTCGCGGATGATGGTCAAGCCACGCGCATACATTCCTGCCAGCAAAAGCGCGCTTTTCACCTGTGCGCTGGCAACAGGCAAGCTATATTCTACCGCATTGAGTCGGCGCCGTTGAATGCCCAACGGTACATACTTGCCATCTTGCCGACCAATCACCTGCGCCCCCATGCCCTTAAGTGGCGCAATGATGCGATCCATTGGATGCCATTTAAGTGAGCCGCTACCATCCAGAAAGCTGTTAAATGGCTGTCCTACAAGCAATCCCATCATCAACTCAGGTGTCTCGCCCGATTCTCCACAGTTCAGGATGTTGGTCGATTCCTGAAGTCCGTCGATACCCTTGCCATGCACCAACAGTCCCGTCGATGCCGTGCCTGTGGCAATTTTATTCATTTGGATGCCTAGCTCACCCAGAACACTGAGTGTTGCCAAGCAACTTGGTCCATCAAAGAAATTATGAATGCGGCTGGGGCCTCCGGCTATGGCAGCAAAGATGGCGGAGCGGTGGCTGATGGATTTATCACCGGGGACGCGGCATTGCCCATTCAATGGTTTGGATGTGTTAATTTGAATATGTGACACTACGAATACTTCGTCCAATTACTGCGCACTATCTTAGAACCATCCAGCTTTTTGCGCAATGTTTCAAACTCGCTTTCAGCCAATAACCCTTGCATCTCTTGCAGATGATCGATAAAACACGCCAACTGCTCCAGCACAACCAAACGGTTGGTCTGTAGGATATCAACAAACATGCGTGTGTCGCTGGCCGCCACACGGCTTGTATCACGGAACCCACCAGCGGCAAGTTCCCACACCATTGGGTCATCGTTGCCCACACCTGTGACACAATCGACAAAGGCACTGGCAGCGAGATAGGGCAGATGGCTGATGCTGGCAACCAGGCGGTCATGGCGCGCTGGTTCCAATACAACTGGATTGGCCCCAACGGCCTCAACAAGTTCGGTTGCCAAGTTGACTGTCTCTGGTGATGTTCGTTCCAGTGGTGAGAGCACCCATGTAGCGTTGTGATAGAGACCCGTTTCTGCGGATGTGAACCCTGCCGTTTCCTTGCCTGCCATTGGATGAGCACCAATAGGCTGTACATGCTCTGGCAATGTGTCTAGTGCCTCGCAGATTTCGGCTTTGGTGCTGCCCATGTCCATAACAATTGTACCGGGCCAAAGCTTAGAGCCAATGTCTTCGAGCATTGATATAATCGTCTTAACAGGTGTGCAAAAAATAACAATATCTGCACCCTGAATGCCTGTCTCCAGATCATCGGTAGCAAGGTTGACGGCCTCGGCAAAGAATGCCTGCATCACTGTCTCTGTGCGCCGCGCAACCCCACGAACTTCGCGACAGAGATGGTTCTGGCTCAAATCCATACATAAACTGGCCCCCATCAACCCCAGCCCCACGATTGTAACGCTACAATCCTTCAATTTTTTTTGTTGTGATTTAGGCAGTACGTTTGACATAAAGTATCATCCATTCTGGTTGGTGATTTGTTATTTTGTAATCAGTGAGTCAGCTTGTCAGCTATCAGCTTGTCAGCTATCAGCTTGTCAGCTTGTCAGCTTGTCAGACTGAAGTGCTGACCCGCCGAAGTGCTGACCCCCTGACAAGCTGACCTACCGACCCACATTATATCTCGCGACCCACAGCTTGGGCAATCAGCCGCAGTTCACCCATTGTCTTTTTAAATTGTGCTGGCGTCAAACTTTGCGCCCCGTCACTCCAGGCATTGGCTGGGTCAGGATGAACTTCGAGCATCAATGCATCCGCACCAGCAGCAATAGCGGCTCTGGCGATGCTTGGCACGTAGTCGGCTTTGCCTGTGCCATGTGCAGGGTCGGCCACAACAGGCAGATGGGAAAGCTCTTTGATCACAGGAATGGCGTTGATGTCAAAGGTGTTACGGGTGGCTGTTTCAAAGGTACGGATACCGCGCTCGCAGACCATGACGTTCATGTTGCCACCGCTAAGAACGTATTCTGCGCTCATCAGTAAATCCTGTACACGACTACTCATGCCACGCTTGACAAAGACAGACTTGTTCGTACGACCGAGAGCCGTTAATAGCGGGTAGTTTTGGCTGTTCCGTGCGCCGACCTGAAAGATATCGGTATATTCGTTGATTAGCTCAATATCCTCTGTATTCATGACTTCGGTGATGATGGGCATCCCTGTCTGCTCACGTGCCTCGGCAAGGTAGCGCAGTCCATCTTCACCCAAGCCTTGGAAACTGTAGGGGCTGGTGCGTGGTTTGAATGCGCCACCGCGTAGAATACTGGCTCCAGCATCTTTCAGTGCATGGGCGGTTTCCAGAATCTGTTCACGACTCTCGACGCTGCATGGCCCTGCCATCACAACAATTTTCTCGCCACCGATGGTAACATCATTGACATGAATCAGGCTATCCTCCGGTGCGAAATCACGACTTGCCAGTTTATACGGTTTCATGATGCGCATACTTTTTTCCACGCCCTCAAGCACATCAAAGGCATGGTTTTCAATCAAATGCTCATCCGCACCAATGACACCCACAATCGTGCGTGACTCACCGCGACTAAGGTGAACTTTTTTGTTCAGTGATTCAATCCTATGCACAACTGCTTCGATTTGCGGCTGTGTGGCATTCTTTTTCATGACGATAATCATATCTACAATCCTTTTTTCTTTAAATTTGCAAAGACACTTCTTGTGCCATTTCTTCTTCCACACCAGCCTGCGTCACCTCAGCCGCTGGATAGCTACCCAAAAGTTTGAGAAAAGCTGAATGGCTCAATGCGCCCACAAGGGCATCCTTCACATGGTCATCTTGATAATGTCCATCAAAATCAACATAAAAGACATATTGCCAAGGACGGTTGCGGCGTGGGCGGCTTTCGAGCTTCGTCAGGTTGATATCGCGCTCGGCAAATTCGCGCAACACTGCAAACAACGCCCTTGGCGTGTCCGGCACAGCAAAGACAACCGATGTTTTGGCTTGACTGGTTCTTGAGGCAAAATCTTTGCCTACTACAAAAAAGCGTGTGTAGTTGTTCTGAATATCCTCAATACCTTCGTCAATAATTTCAAGATTGTGATATTTGGCCGCTAGTTTGCTGGCGATGACGGCCACACCTTCGGCAGGTTCAGCCGCCAAATCTTTGGCCGCACCCGATGTGTCATACCAAGGGACTGCTCGGTAGCCATGTCGATTCAGATAGGTTTCACATTGTGCCAATGCTTGGTGATGACTACGGATTTCACGTACATGTCCCACATTTTCGGGCAAGGTCATCAAACTGTGACGCACATGCAGTTTGATCTCACCACTCACACGCAAATCACGGTCCAAGAGTAGGTCAAACGCCTTATTGATACTGCCAGCCGTCGAGTTTTCTATGGGCAATGCGCCATAATCTGCTTTGCCCGTTTCGATAGCCTTGAAGATATGCTCAAAGGCGCGACAGGGCAATGGTTCTACGTCTGGTCCGAAATGTTGACGAACGGCCTCTTCTGAATAAGCCCCATGTTCCCCTTGGAATGCGACAATCGTCATTTTTCTCTCTCCTATTTAGTTCACTTCCAGGAAGGGGGGTGATCGATACGAACTATGCCAAAGTGCATTATACCCCTTCTTGGAAGTATGGATATTTATTTCCGTGTTCTATTCTTATTGCGTTTGTTGCCAGATAGTAAGTTGTTCGTCAATCCACTGATTAAGCAAGGTCATATCCTCTTCTGACAAAACCAGATGTTTGTCCGGTCGCAACCGTATCGCGTCACGCAGATAAACATTTTGAATTTCCTTCTGCCCCTTGGTTGTGTTCCAGTGGAGCATGATACGAATACATTTAGGCAAAGCCCCCGGCACATCAATTTCATTCCCACACATCAACGGCACATCCATCCACCCCAATTGGCGAGCGGCGAGAGCCGGGAAAACCGATGTAACATCTACTGTAGTTGTAAATATAGCACTGGCAACATCTTCGCTGTTGATTTCATTCAGTCGAATCATGATGGCAAGCAACTCACGCGTGGCCTGCAAAACAGACTCTCTATCTGTTGTTTCAACCGTTGTTGCACCGCGTACACCGCGACAAACCATAAATATGTCTCCTTTGATTTGATAGGTTTAAGAATTTTGGCTATCCGTCACCCCTTCCAGGAATTGTTCTTGGGCAATTTATTCTGTGGAATGGTCTTACCCCAGAAAGTTCAAGTAGCCATAATTTTTTCCAAAAAAAAACGAGAGCGGAAATGTTGCCATTTCACACCCTCGTTGAGCTTGTCTGTAATTGAGTCTCTATCCGAACAGCCTCGATTCACTCAAACAATCCCCTGCACAAGATGGCAACAGTGATTTGTTACTAAAGTAATAGTAACCAAAATATTGCGTATTAAATGAAGCTGTAAAATAAAAAGACCCACAACCTGTCTCAAGGCGTGAGTCTGATGCAAACACAAATAAATCAACAGCTAAATTGTTGATTGTTGATTGTTGATTTATGCAATTCTGTGTTTGTAAATTCATCTTGCTTAAAATAAT
>JBCCFC010000500.1:0-9112 GCA_039029935.1 Chloroflexota bacterium | reverse complement strand
GACCAGCTCATTTTGTCATTCCTACGAGGCCAAGAATCAACGTCATACCAGAGTGGATGCTGGCCTTCGCAGGGGTGACTTAAGAGCTTGGCTTTTCGTGTTCAACCTCTATCTGACCATTACATTATGCACAATCTTTGGGCTATCGCCCAACATGGACAAGGATGTCTATGCCACGATTACGACCGCTTCACCTATACACCTATCCTCAACGGCTCACCGTCGGCAGAAAAATCCGATGCCCACCCAAAGCCACTGTGTCTATCTCCACCGTCACAGGCTGTGCGTGTAGCCCCTTGTTATCCCGCGCATGAACCACCACGCTATAGACGCCCACTTCGGTGAAACCAGCGTATGTCCCTGCAAACAAGGCGTTGGCATCTTCGCTTTCGGCACGAAACTCAATCACATCCAGTGTATCGTCATTCAACACACCATCACCTTCATCCGGTGACTCAGCGGGTGACTCACCGGTCGCCGCTGCGTAGCTGGGTGGATAGACGACGCCCCACACATCGTCAAGGGCACTGTTGTCATACTCATGGCGGACTTCGGCTTGGAAATGGGTGACGTTGCTGCGTGGACGCGCCAACGGTTGCACGTTGGCGATGTAGGGCGGCCACTCACTGCCCAGTGACCATGCGTGGGCAAGGCTACGCAGCGATGCCTGTGCGATATCGTTGGTTTCGTTGGGGATACCATCGCCGTCAGCGTCAATCCACGGCTCCTGCGAGCGATAAAAGGATTGGACGATGTTGCTGCTCTCTTGGAAGCTGTAGCCCAAGTTGTGTTCTTGAAACAAAAATGTGAGCAAATTATCCGAGAAGAGTGTGCCGTGGCGCGAGACATAGGCGTCATAATTTTCGTTGGACGAGGTGATGATGACACGATTAGGTTTGCTGATAGAGCCGTGATTGGGAGCAATAAAGCTGCCCGCATTACAGGCTTCAATAAAGACATTGACCAGTAGCTCAGGGAAGTCCACTTCCAGTGCGGACAGCCAGTCGTGCAAATCATTAGGCGTCAGTACTTCTTCTTCGGGGCGATCCAGATAGAATTCATCAGGACCACCATGATCAATCAGATAGAGTGTGAGGACCTGGCTGGCATGTTCTCGTTCCAGTTGCTCTTTGGCCCACTGTTTGATGGCAATCTCCAGATTGCGTTCGGTCGCCTCGGCATCAAAATGGGGTAGCGAGGAATCGGTTGCCAAAAAGAAGATTTCGCTATCATTGCGCCCCTTGGCTGTCAATGTGTTATACACATCAACGGCGGTTTGATTGATGTTATCCTGCGAGGGGTCGGCGTAGCGATAGCGACCTGCGGCGATAATGGCGGGGCCGGGGATGATGATATTGCCGTCCTCATCGGTTTCACTGGGTAGTTTGCGCACAGAAAGATTGTAGGTGACATGGGGGCCGAATACCAGTGGGTCGAAATTTTTGACTTTGATGTAGTATGGGGTGTCTGGATTGTCTACGGTGATGTCTATACGCGCACCTGGGGCGTGGGTTTCTACGAATTTGCGTTTGGGTAAGTTGTTGCAGTCTGTGTATAAGAATAGGTCTACGTCAGCGGGGGAGTTGATGGGGGTGGTGACTTCGATGCGATAGGTGCCAGTTGTAGGTGGGGTAAAGGTGAGCCAGTCTATGTCAGCTATTTCGTGAAATGTGTGGGTTTGAGGGAGTCCATTCGGTTCAATAATAGTGGCGTTGAGACAATGGTTGTTAACTTCATAAGGGGTCTCATGGCTAATAACAGGTGTAGATGTAAGAGTTGGAGATGAGGTAGCGGTTGGTGTCGGTGTATTTGTTTGCGTTGCCGTCGGTGTAGATGTAGGCGTACTGGTTGGTGTTGATGAAGGTATATGAGTAGGTGCAGCCGTACTTGATGGGTTTTGTATAACTCCTTCATCACCTAGCGAACCTGAATATTGAAACCATCGTGTGGAGGCTATTTCTTCATCTTCAGTTTCATTTGGGACACCATCCCCATCGGCATCAAGCCAAGGTTGTTGAGATGGATATAACTGCCCAACAACAGTAGCAGCAGAATTAAAACTTGTTGCAAGGTTATGTCCTTGTCCAAGCTTCACAACTAACATATCTGTAAAGTGGGCACCATCTCGTGACGTATACGCATCGTAGTCCGCATTAGTAGATGTAATAATTACACGATTTTGTCTACTAACACTATGAGGTTCATCAACAAACGAGCCTGATTGACAGCCTTCAATAATGATATTGGTTTTCAGGTTAGGTATGGCTGATTCTAATGTATTCAACCACACATCTAACTGTTCTGGGGATAAGACTTCATCGTTGACTTTATCTAGATAAACCTGTTCACGAGTACCATGGTTTACTATATAGATTGTTAACGCGTTTGAAGAGCTAACACGTTCTGCTGCCCATTCAGTAATAGCATATTCCAAGTTGCTAGTTGTTGCAGCGGCATCATACCCCTCAATCGTTGAATCTGTAGCAAGAAAAAAAATATCATCTGTAGAAACGCCTTTACTTTGGAATAAGGTAAACATAGCTTCTGCTACAGTATTAATATTAGATTGAATGGGATCACTGAGGCGTAAACGCCCTGCAACTATAATGACTGCACCTATCGAACCATTTGGGATAGATAATACGGATAATTCGTAAGAAACATCACTCCCTACTACATTTCTATCAGCATTATCTAACTCAAGATAGTACGTTTGTCCTGCTGTGGCATCAATATCTATACTCACACCGGGGGTAAAGGGACCAACCCAGACACCAACTGGTGACGTTCCACATTCAGTGTAATAATTTAACTCAACATCTGCACGTGAGCCGTTGGGAATTGCGACGCCAATACGATAAGTTCCATCAGTTGATGCTGTGAATGTCACCCAGTCTGTATCACCTACTGCATGAAAAGTGTGTAACTGGACTGTACCATCTGTTTGAATGGTTGTTGCCTGCTCACAGGTATTGTCAGATTCATACTCATCTTCACCGTTCGTTAACACAGACGGGCTTTGTGCTGTGGCAATGAACGGTTGAAGAATATCTGGAGTGCTAGCCCAAAGAATGCAGATGGCAGTAAGGATAGCAATGCGTATGATTGTATTGATAGCTGGCATGATTATTGGCTCCTTGATTTGAAAATAATATGATTACTTGAATAAACACGGTTTATGGCAAAATTCCCGAATAAATTTCAAGCTGGGTTTAATTTTTTATTGAAACGAACTGCAATTGAGTCGTTTGGGGGGCGGATTTCATTTCGACTGGACTCCAGTTTATCATTACAATGGTATCATGAAGAACAAATTTATTTCCGATAAGTTGGCTACTAAGCCTATTATCGACTCAGCAGTAAACTCTGAGACAGATTGGGAACGCATTGACGCGATGCACGATGATGAGATTGACTTTTCTGATTGTGCGGAACTCACACCTGATCTCTTTGTGAACGTTGTTGTGCGCCAAGGGGTCTCGAACCTACGTAACATCGTTCAATCAGATACAGCACCAACACCAACGAAACCCATTCAGAGCGATACCATCACCGAAATCATTGAGTTTCTGTCTACATCGCCTTCATTGCAAGATATCCTGAACTATCATGTTTCGGAACGGGCACAGACACGCATGCAACGGCTGTTGGCCTTAAATGAGGCAGGATTGCTTGGTCAGCCTGGGCAACTTGAACTGGATGAGATAGAAAAGATCGAACACATCATGATTATGCTCAAAGTGCAGGCTGCGCAGCAACAATTTGCCACAAATTAACGTCATCATTCGGCTATTTCGCTTTAATGAACCGGAGCGAATCCGCGAGTGGCAGCTTTTGCTTGCAAGCGGTATCTATACGTCACCGTACTGGCACAACCCGCACCGCCGTGAACGGTCGGTGCTAGGCAGAGACGACTCCTGAACGAGTCTTATCGGTAAGCACAAAAGCCCGCTTCAGGGGGCGTCTTTGTCTAGCCTTGCGGTTTCAATCCAAGGCGGATTTTGTTATTACGACCACTTCACCAATACACCCATCCTCAACGACTCACCATCGGCAGAAAAATCCGATGTGTCGTATCTATCTCCACCGTCACTGGCTGTGCGTGTAACCCTTTGTTGTCTAGCGCATAAACCACCACACGATGGACACCCATTTCGGTGAAACCAGCGTATGTCCCCGCAAATAGGGCATTGGCATCTTCACTTTCGGTATTAAACTCAATCATATCCAGTGTGTCGGTATTCAATACGCCGTCGCTGTCTATGGATGATTCATTGGTCGGCAGTGCGTAACTGGGTGGATAGACGACGGCCCACACACCGTCTATGGCACTGTTGTCAAATTCATGGCGGACTTCGGCTTGGAAACGTGTGACGTTGCTACGGGAACGCACCAGCAGTTGCACATCAGCGATATAGGGCGGCCACTCACTGCCCAGAGATGTATTGGCAAAGCTACGCAACGAGGCTTTGGACATATCCTCAAGTTCGTTGGGGAGGCCATTGCCGTTGGCGTCAATCCACGGTTCTTGCGAGCCGTGGTGTTCTTGGACAATCCTCATGCTGGTTTCAAAGCTGTAGGCGAGGTTGTGTTCTTGCCCCAAAAAGCTTAGAAAATTATCGGAGAAGAGAGTTCCACGCAGCGAGGTGTAGGCGTCATAGGCTTCATCGGAGGAGGTGATAATCACGCGATTCTCTTTGCTGATGCTGCCACCATTGGGCGTGATAAAGCTGCCCGCGTTACAGGCTTCGATAAAGACATTGACCAACAGGTCGGGGAATTCCTCTTCCAAGTCGGTGAGCCAATCATGCAAGTGGTCGGGGGTGAGGATTTCCTCGTTGGGACGGTCAAGATAGAACTCGTTGGGTCCACCGTGATCGACCAGATAGAGCGAGAGGACTTGACTCACATTCTCTTTTTGCAGATGTTTTCTGGCCTCATCTTTGATACCAATCTCCAGATTGCGCAACGTCGCTGTCCCATCGACATGGGGCAGCGTTGAGTTGGTTGCCAAAAAGAAAATTTCGCTGTGGTTGCGCCCCTTGACGTTAAAAAGGTTATAGGCAGCGAGCGCGGTTTGGTCGATATTGTCCTGCACCGTGTCGCCATAACGATAGCGACCCGCCACGATGATGGCGGGTCCCGGGATGATGAGATCGCCTTCTTCGTCGCGTTCTGGCGGCAGAGGACGTACAGAGAGGTTGTAAATGACGTTGGGACCAAACTGCAGTGGGTCAAAATGATTGATTTTGATATAGTATGGTTTCCCCACTTCGTCTTCGCCAATGGTCACATCAAGACGTGCACCCGGTGTATGGGTTCCCACAAACTGGCTTCTGTGGAAGGCATTGCACTCGGTGTAATAGTAAAGGTCTACATCCGCAGGTGAGCCGTTGGGGATGGTGATTTCGATGCGATAGACGCCTGGTGTCGGTGCGATGAAGGTGGACCAGTCGGTATCACCAATGGTGTGGAATGTATGGATTTGGGCGAGACCGTTGGGTTGGATTAGACGGGCGCGTTCGCAAGTGTTATTATTGTCGTCGTCGTCATCTTCGGGTATAAGTGTTAGAGATGAAGTGGGCGATGGTGTGAAAGTGGCGGTTGGTGTATGAATGGGTGTATCAGTGGCGGTTGGTGCGGGCGTAGATGTTGGTGGTGCGGGTGTTAGAGTAGGGGTATGTGTAGGTATTGTTGGCTCAGGAAGGAAGCCTGGACTCATTGTTATATTCGAGCCAGCACCGACTGCTAAATTGTTACTAGGCGTTCCCCCATCTGCATCTGCACGGATATTGAATACCAATGTATCACCGACGGAAATGTCGCTCGCAACATCTACCATAAATGAACGCTGGCTATTCTGACCTACCGTAAGTGTTCCTGCATTGTAGCTACACAAGTCACCCGCCTCACCACTATTCTGACAAACCCAACTATCTGGCTGTCCACTAATAAATGATGTGTTTTCTGGAACGCGGACTGTTATAATAAGATTCTCTATAATAAAATTCACATTATTCTGATAGCTGATGATGTACTCAAATTCTTGTGCTGGTACAGGATCACCATTTCCCTGAATCGTGAGCATAATAGCGGCCTCTGCGTTTCCCTCTGGTAGCGCATCATCGTTGGGGTCTGGGTATAAAAACGGTACAGGTGTTCCTTTCAGTGATGTCAGTGCTGCAGTCGGTGTAGGGCTTGGCGTAGGTGGAATCGTAATTTGTATAGGCCCATAGTCAATTTGGGTACTATCGTTCTCAACTTCCATAAGCCAGTAGACATAAGTATTATCCGAAATGTCTAAATTATCCAAAAATTGATACTCACCACCCAAGGGGTCTTTTGAGTCAATAAGCGACGGTGTGATTCTTATCGCATTCTCACGATCCCTGCTTGTATTACGATAGAGAAAAAAACCAAAAGTATTGATCTCTGCCCCTGTTACCCAGCGTATGTCAACCCCAGAAGGGGTATTTGTAGCCGTAAAGCTTAATAATTCAACTGCCGTTGGTTTATTATCATCTTGAAGCATAGGACGAAAAGAGCTTTTATCGTTTGAGATTTGTATATTATTCTCAAAGTGGCTTTGAGCGATAGTTATAGAAGGATTGGCAACGTAGAGCCTTGAGAATAAAAAAATACTAATTGCTATGATAACAAGCATATACACTACTACTTTTGTCATAATATTGTTCCCTTTTGAGAATTGATATTTTTCAGTACAGGTCTGGTTTTAGTTGACGCGACGCAACCCAACTTCCAGGAGGTGTCCAGCGAGTTGATGGTCGCAACAAGTTTTTTGTGGACACCTCCTGGAAGTCTCAAATATTCACACCACCATCCTTAGCGACTCACCGTCGGCAGAAAAATCCGATGTCCATTCAACGCCACTGTATCCACCTCCACTGTCACCGGACGCGCCTGCAATCCATCACGGTCACGCGCATAGACGACGATGCGGTAGACGCCCATCTGTGTGAAGACTGTCTTCCCGTCAACACTGCCGTCGCTGATGTACTGCGCTTCATCGGTGGCGGTAAACTCGATGATGTCGAGTGATTCGGCATTGAGTTCGCCGTCATCCTCATAGGCGGCTTCGCCTGTTGGCTGGATGTAGTCTGGTGGGTAGACCACGCCCCAGACTTCTTGGATAGACTCGTTGCCATATTCGTGACGCACATCAGCATGGAACTGCGGCTGGCTGCTGGCATCAGTCGTACTCACGTCAATGCCCGCAATGTAGGGCGGCCAACTGCTGCTGAGTGTTCCGGCGTTGGCGAAGCTGCGCAGTGAGGCAATGGCAAAGTCCTCAGCTTCGTTGGGGTCGCCATCACCATCGGCATCAAGCCAAGGCCGTTGATAGCGGTGGTGTTGCTGGACGCTGTGGCTGCTGGCTTGGAAGCTGTAGAAGAGGCTGTGGTCGGTCCACAAAAAGCTGATAAATTCATCAGAGAAAGCCGCTCCATGTCGCGATACATAGGCGTCGTAATCTTGGTTGGACGAGGTGATGATGACACGTCCCTCGCTGCTAATCGATCCATTGCGACGGTTGATGAAACTGCCGGCACGACAGGCTTCGATGATGACATTGACAAGCAGGTCGGGGAATTCATCCTCCAACTCGCTCAACCATGTGTCGAGATCGTTGGCGGTTAATACCTCTTCGTTGAGACGGTCAAGATAGAACTCATCAGGGCCACCATGATCGACCAGATAGAGCGTCAACACTTGGCTGACATGCTCTTTTTGTAGGTATTCCTTGGCCCATTGGGTGATGCCATATTCAAGGTTACGCTTGGTGGCCTCGCCATCATATCCAGGCAGCGATGAATCGGTCGCCAAGAAGAAAATCTCGCTCTCATTGCGCCCCTTGGCTGTGAAGAGGTCATAGGCATAGCGAGCGGTCTCGTCGATGTTACCCTGCGCTGGGTCTGCCCCGCTATAGCGACCCGCTACAACAATGGCTGGCCCCGGAATGATGACATTGCCCTTGTCATCGGTTTCATCGAGCATCCTGCGCACCGAGAGGCTATAGGTCACATCCGGTCCATAGACCATCGGGTCAACGTGCTTGACCTTAATGTAGAAGGACTGCCCTGCCTCGGCCTCGACATCAATACGCGCACCCGGGGCAAAGGTTTCTACAAACTTATCCTCGTGGAAGGCGTCACAGTCACTGTAATAGAAGAGGTCTACGTCAGCACGGGAGCCGTCGGGGATGGTGGCTTCGATGCGGTAGATACCCGCTGTGGGTGCGGTGAACTGCACCCAGTCAGTGTCGGCGGTGGCATGGAAGGTGTGGGGTTGGGGGGGGCTGTCAGGGTTGATGAGACGAGCAATATGGCATTGGTTGTCGGCTTCGTAATCATCTTCTAATTTAGGTAGTGTTCTAACAGTGATAACATCACCGTACTCGCTCCACAATTCATTAAGTTGATCATCTTTAGTGACACTAGGGTCTGTGTTGGCTCCATCATGTCGTGGCGTATAGGTACGAATGCGAAAAGTATAATTGGTATCATCCACTAGCCCTGAAACAACATAAGTATTATCATCCTTGTTATAAGTTACATTATGAATACTATAGATACCATCCTTGGCAACGCTAATCTCGTAATAGCCTCCTTTGTCACGAAAAGCGATTGGGGTCCAGCTAAGTTTCACCGAATTCGGTGAGAGAACTTCTGCCGCGACGTTCTGAGGGGGAACTGTTTGTGTCTCCAACCAATCACTATCCTTTTGATTGAGAAACGCAGTCAATGTATTATTATCTGCACTAACAATACGATTGTAGGCGACAGTGAGAGTTAACATATTAGTAAGGTTGTCAATTTCTGGCGAGATTCTAGTCAGTTCATTGCTAGCCAAATAAAGCTCCCTGAGATTGGTGAGGTTGCCAATCTCAGGCGGAATGCTGGTCAGTTGATTCCCTGATAATCCTAATCCAGAAAGTTGCTTGAGTTCGAAGAGTTCTATCGGAATGCTTGTGAACTCATTGTATCGTAAATAAATATTTATTAGATTCGTGAGGTTACCGATTCCTGACGGCATACTGCGCAACTGATTGTTAACGAGGTAAAGGCCATCAAGATTCGTGAGATTGCCAATTTCT
>JBCCFC010000499.1:0-9114 GCA_039029935.1 Chloroflexota bacterium | reverse complement strand
GGCAGCAGCTTCTTCACCGTCATCTGCTGCAGCATCTTCACCGTCATCTGCGGCAGCTTCTTCGCCATCATCGGCAGCAGCTTCTTCACCGTCATCGGCAGCAGCATCTTCACCGTCATCGGCGGCAGCTTCTTCGCCATCATCGGCAGCAGCTTCTTCACCGTCATCGGCAGCAGCTTCTTCACCGTCATCGGCGGCAGCTTCTTCACCGTCATCAGCGGCAGCTTCTTCACCATCATCGGCGGCAGCTTCTTCACCGTCATCAGCGGCAGCTTCTACGTCCGCAGCAGCTTCTACGTCCGCGTCACCCTCACCTTCGTCGGCGGCAGAGTCATCGGAAGCAGCTTCTTCATCGGTGGCAGCTTCATCACCGTCATCGGCGGCAGCTTCATCACCTTCATCAGTAGCTTCTTCGCCTTCACCTTCAGCAGTAGCTTCATCACCTTCATCACCTTCAGCTTCCTCACCGCCAGCCTCTTCACCTTCAGCGACCATCTCGGTGTCAGTCGCCTCTGGTTCATCGCCCGGCCATGAGCCACCACCACAGGCGGTGAAAGCCAACAATGCCAGTACAAGCATGAATGCTACCCAAAATTTACGTAAATGGTTCATTTGTAATTGAGTTCCTTCTCATTTTTTTATAAAATTGAATTTGTTGTCGATATATGTACGTGGCCTTCGATACTGCGAAGACCACCTATCGAGCCAATTGCCCAATTATTATACTATAACTGCCAACAGGAGGAGAAAGAGAGCCGAATATTTTTTGTAAGTCCGATTCACATGTTGTATAATTTTGCTCATCATACTACCTTTTACAGCGTATAAATTATGAATCAATCAAAAATGAAAGAAACATACTATGAATATCAGTGAAAAGCGGACTTATTCACACATTGCCGGGTGGGGCGCATATACGCCAGAACGCATTGTCACAAATCATGAATTAGAGCAACGCCCTGAGTTAGATACATCCGACGAGTGGATTGTCCAGCGCACAGGTATCCGTGAACGACGGGTTGCGGCAGACCATGAGACAACGGCCACCCTGTCTGTGGAAGCTGCACAGATTGCCCTTGCCAATGCAAATCTGAAGCCATCAGACCTCGACTTAATTATCGTTGCAACCTGCACCCCTGATTACTTTGCCCCCCCCGTGTCAAGTCAAGTACAACACATGTTGGGCGCAACTGATGTCCCTGCATTTGTGTTGGTGACAGGCTGTACAGGGTTTATCTATGGCCTCTCGACCGCCGATCAATTTATCCGCACGGGCGTCTATCGCAATATTTTGGTGATTGGTGTCGAGTTATTGAGTCGCTTTGTCAATTGGCAGGACCGCAACACCTGTGTCCTCTTTGGTGATGGGGCTGGTGCGGCCATTGTGCAAGCCAGAGAGACACGTGGTGGCATTCTGGGCTTTGATCTTGGTTCTGATGGCACAAAACATGATGTCATCATATTACCTGCGGGTGGGTCTGCACAGCCCTTTGGCCCCGAGGCATTGGCTGAGGGTGGACAATATCTGCGTATGAATGGGCGTGAGGTCTTCAAGTTTGCCACGCGCATCATCGGTCCCTCCAGCACGAGGGCACTCGAACAGGCGGATACCAGTTTGGACGATATCAACTGGTTTGTACCCCATCAGGCTAACTTACGCATCATCCAAGCGGCTTCCAAGCTGATGAAACAGCCCATGGACCGTTTTGTTGTCAGCATTGACCGTTATGCCAACACCTCTGCCGCATCCATTCCCATTGCGATCTATGATGCGCTCGAAAGCGGTCAGATGTCGCCCACTGATACATTGCTGTTGGTGTCCTTTGGTGCGGGGTTGACATGGGCATCGGCAGTGTTAGAATTAACTGGATAATGAAGCGTTTGTCGGTTTGTTGTTAGGAGACCCAAGATGGCTTATAGTGATTTTAAAACATTTGATCATGTGCAAAGTAAATTCCCCATCACGATCTCAACCTCAGAGTCACTCTTTGCAGATGTAGCCGAGGTTGAGACAAGTACACTTTTGCAAGAGGTTTTAAACGTCAACATACCACTTGCCCTCAAAATCAGCACAGAAAAAGCGCGCTCTGAATTGATTGTCATGCAAGTTCTGGTCGAAGTTTACAAGTTATTTGACTTGAAATTGGGTGTTTTTTCAGGCGTCGATTTCAATGTGGATTCAAGCATTGGTCTTACGGGCTATTGCGATTATATATTGAGCCATTCACCCAATACGCTGACGATTTCGGCTCCGGTTTTTTGTATGGTAGAAGCCAAGAATCTTGATTTGAGTCGTGGCTACCCACAATGCATTGTCGAAATGATTGCTGCACAAAAATTTAATGCACAAAAAGCGAATGACGTTGAGCTTATTTGGGGGGCGGTGACAACAGGGACAAACTGGCGATTTTTGCGGCTGAATGGCAACGATGTTTGTATTGATTTTGACGAGTATCACATCAGTCAGATTAATAAAATTTTGGGTATTTTTCTCTATATGCTCGGGAGATAAAAATGGCTTATAGTGATTTCAAAACATTTGACATACTCAACAGTAAATTCCCAATAACTATTTCATCGGATTCGTTATTTGCTGATATATCCAGAGTGGAACAAAGTGCGTTTTTAGTAGAAACTCTGGCCGAAAACATTCCGCTGGCATTAAGCATCAGTACGGAAAAGGCACGTTCTGAACTCATGGTGATGCCGATTCTAGTCGAAGTGCGCAAGCAGTTGAACCGTCAGATTAGCCTTTTCTCTGGCGTTGAGTTTACAGTGGATACGTCAATGGGATTAAGCGGCTATTGTGATTACATCCTGAGTCGGTCTTCTATTCAAATTTTTATTGACGCACCCGTTGTATGCATGGTTGAGGCGAAAAATCTTGATCTCAGCAAAGCCTATCCACAATGTATCGCTGAGATGATTGCCGCTCAACGGTTTAATGCAGAGAAGTCAAATGAAATTGAAACCATTTGGGGTGCGGTGACAACAGGTTCAAATTGGCGCTTCATCCGTTTAATTGGGTATGATGTCACTATTGATTTTGATGAATATTTAATCAGTCAAATAGATAAAATCCTTGGTATATTTCAACACATTCTGGAAACATAAATCATGAAAACCATAACATATGACATAATCGTCGTTGGTGCAGGGTCGGCGGGTGCACTTCTGGCTGCACGGCTGACGGAAAACCCAGACCGCCAGGTTCTCCTGTTGGAGGCGGGACCAGACTATCCTGCATTTGACACTTTGCCTGCTGATGTTAAATATGGCTTTGGCACACAGTCAGGCATTATCGCCACCAGTCACGATTGGGGCTATCAATCACAACCGACAACGGTTTCGCCAACAGACGTTGTGCCACGTGGTAAGATTACGGGTGGGTCCAGTGCGGTCAATGCGCAGATTTGGCTGCGTGGTGTACCCCAAGACTATGATCTGTGGGCGGCAAATGGCAACGACTTGTGGGGCTATGCCGATGTGCTGCCCTATTTTTGTAAACCGGAACAGGATTTAGATTATTTGAATCAGCCAGAGATTCACGGTGTAACAGGCCCTATCAAGGTGAGACGCTATGACCGTGCGGAGTGGCGTCTCGACCAAGTAGCCATGTATGAGTCGTGTCTGGCCGCAGGGTTTGTCGATTGTGTCGACTTTAATGGGTCTGCTGGCGACACTGCCCATCATGCAGGTGTCGGTCCATTCCCCCTCAATAATGTCGATGGCATCCGCTATAGCACCGCACTTGCCTATCTGACACCTCAAGTGCGTGCCCGACCGAATCTGACCATTCAGGCAAACACGACTGTGCATCGTGTCCGTTTTGAAGGTCATAAGGCGGTGGGACTAGATACGGATACCAACGGTGTTCAGCAGACCTTACACGCCGATGAAATTATTCTCAGTGCTGGTGCGGTTGAATCACCCAAAATTTTGATGCTCTCCGGTGTTGGTCCCGCCCAGCACCTACAAGAACATGGCCTCCCTGTTGTTTGTGATATCGCGGGTGTCGGACAAAACCTCAGTGACCACCCCACTGTGCCTATCTTCTATGAACCCGACCCTGAGTTTATCATTCCGGCTGATTCACACTGGCATCAAGTCTGTATGCGTTATACGGCGACCGATTCCCCCTATGACACAGATATGATTACCTATCTTGGCTCCAACCCTGTAGACCAAACCATTTTTATCCGCCCCACCATCAATTTCGCCCTCAGCATGGGCGAGTTGACGTTAGCGTCCACAGACCCACACATGCAGCCAAATCTGAACTATCGTTACTACGATCATCCCTTTGACCTGCAACGGATGCGCGAATCGGTTCGCCTGTGGATGGAACTGGTCAAGCATGAGTCGTTTGAGGGTGTCCTCAGCACACGCATCAACCCGAAAGATGAAGATTTGGCATCAGATGAAGCACTCGACCGTTGGATCATGCAGACAGGGACAACGGGACATCATACATCCACCACCTGCAAGATGGCTCCGGCGACAGGTCCACAGGCGGATCCACTGGCCGTTGTCGATCAACAGGGGCGTGTCTATGGGGTTGACGGGCTGCGTGTTGTTGATGCTTCGATTATGCCACATTGTGTACGCGCCAACATCAACGCCACGACGATCATGATGGCGGAGCGGATCGCGGATTGGATACGCTAATATCGAGACTACTAGATGGGTCCAATGGATTTGGGGACACCCGAAATCCATTGGACCCGTATAACCGCTCTTCGCTATTCACTTAGTCCCAACATGCATGAATGCTTATATCATCCAACAACATCCATGTATAAACATTATCATGAATGTTGCTTGTGAAGGCTTTGAAGTAGAGCCGAACATAACGACTGTGTTGCGATTCATATACTTGGAGTTCATCGATGTAGCTGCCTAAATCAACTTCATAATACTGCCATTTGTCCTCATTTTGTACATCCTTGTGTAATTCTGCCAATATGCGATTGCTAATCGGGTTTAACAACAGCACCTCCTGAGAATCTGCGATATACTTGGGTCGATTGTCAGGCATATTGGTTTGAGGCCATGCGCTGTAGAACAGGGTAAGCGTCGATACATCTAGGGGAATCTCAATATCTTGATAAATAGCTGAAATTGCTGCACCATAGGCACCGCTACGGATAGGACTGTCAGGTGTCAACCCTAGCTGGACAAAGCGGTTACTGTTGTCATCAGTATGCATGAATTGAGGTATACTTTCCGTAATGGCGTAATGCCAGTCTTGGAGTTGGTTCGCACTTGGGTCTAGTGCGCCGTTACGCACCAACTCAGTACAGTTATCGGCCAATCTACGGACCTTCGCAGGTGTGACATGTACAGTATGCTGTAGTTGTTCGGTGCGTCCATCGTTTGCTGTGATCTTGGCTTTCAGCGTGTAGAATCCTTGATCAAGCTGTTCATCAGGTACACATTGGTTACTATTATTTACCACCAAACAATAAGGGGCTGTATCCCGTGTTGCACTCAAAACAACTGTACCATCCAGTGAGGTCACCTCTAACTGCACATTATCAATACCACTGCCATCACCACTTTGTGTCCAAATTATCTGAATTGGATCATAGGCTTCCACCTGAAAGACTAAGTCTCCTTGGACAAGTGTACTCGCCGAGCCTGCACCTGTCTGTGTAATGTTGGCTTCGAGCGCAGGCAGTGCAATGCGAATGGTCTGTTCAAGCACTCTCTGTTTCCCTGTCTCAGATACAATCGTTGCATGTAGCGTATAGATGCCACTACGAATTGGTTTGCCAGTGTCAGTATTCGTACCAGCCGGCCAGCGATTTTCATTCTGGCCAAAGTCCAACGCATCGCAGGAATCACCATCACCAAAGGCGCAATATGGAAACGTTGTATCATTATGCTGATAAACCTCAACGCCACGATAATCACGGATTGTAAAATCAACGTGGCGCACAGCTGACTCAAAACTGTCTATGATAGACTCTATCGTCTGGTTAAAGGGATCAGCCAACTCCCTATCGACAATACTGTTTGTACCCTCATCTCCAATACCCAATAGATTTATTTGATGTCTGGATACAGTAGAGTCTAAGCCAAGGGTAAACAAAACACCATACATATGCGGCCAGTTTATACTATCTAAAATGCCATCGTTGATTTTTATATATGGTAAATGATCGCACTCTGATGTCGCTGCACTGCATGCCAATACCATGTACTCACCCGCAACTTGGCTACTGTCAAGGGATAGCAATTCGGACAAATCAATCTGAAGATTACCCTCGGCATTCATTGTGATTATCTTGGTCTGGATGGGGATAAACGTTTGATTTTCACTTGCAAGACTTATACCTGTTTCAGGAGTGTTATGTGGGTTCTCGACAACCCGATATAACCCAGTGACGAGTACAGCATTCTGACCAAATCCCTGATAGTGGATTTCAGCATCAACACTGTCCATTTCTTGAATTTCAATAACACCGTTGCTTGGTTCTTGAGTATCCACTTGAGTACCAACACCACCACTGCCCTGTCCTTGAGTATTAACACAATCACTGCTCAGTCTTGGAGTATCAACACCGTTGATGCCCCGTTCCTTAGTAATGGTAACATCACTACCCGTTTCTCGATTTACTGAGAATTCGCCTGGATTAACGTCAATACCAGGTGGTAACCTTAGATTGACTGGGAACTCAGGACATTCAGGATCCCCTCCCATTGTCGAGGATGAAACAGTAAACGTTCCACCGGGGCTTAATCCTCCAAGCGGTACAGTTGGAACTGGTCTTGGCGTTGGGACCGCATAATCAACATATTGAGCATGTGTGACGGTGTAGCCGATTGGCTGATGAAGCCCAAAACTGCTCAACACAACAATCAATAGGATACTGATTATTACAAATAATTTCATTATTTTTCGGTTTTGTGCTTTGCTCATGAGAATTTCCTTTCAAAACTATTTTATGCACTCACTTTCCAGGGACTCTATAATCTCGCGACGGACCTGTTCTGGGTTGTCAAAATGTCCCTTTGCTAAAAACGTGTCCAACATGGCTTTGACATCCGTATTCTGCCGATTAACAGTATTATTATAACAGTGTGCAGTAAGACGTTTAGGCATCACGTCTTTAGCCAATTCCAGACGGCGGTCATTATCATTGGCTAAACTCACTTCAACAGCACGATCATAGTGAAGCACAGCTTGTATCGCAGCTTTGCGTCTATTTTCAGATGACAACTCGTTTATGGAAAAGAGCCAAGAGTCGCCTAATTCAGCATTGGCCAAAATAACCTTATCCAAAAGGTATGTGGGGAGATTGGCAGTCGTCTCATAGGTATCGAGTACGGCATGATAATATGTCCGTGCAAGCGCAAGCTCATCCAGATCAAGGCCTTCTGCCCCGGTTGGACAAAATCCTCGTGTCCAGTGGATACGCCCCAGACCAAAGTTGGCAACCGTATCCAACGAGTTGACCATTATTGTTTGTTCCGTTGATGTGTCCAGAACCCTATGATAAATACGCTCTGCCTGAGCCAATGTTGTCCAGTCCCACTCGCAAAATGTGTGGGGCAACCCTGCCAATGTGGGTAAACGGGCTGTTCGCTCATAGATGGCGGCTAACCCATTTTGGAGTCGGAGCCATAGGTGTTTATGCCAGCGTTTTGCCTCATCCACATACAATGTGTCAGAGGAAATGGATTCATTGAGTTTGATTCCATCCTCATAGGCGCGCTGTGCCTCTTCCAAATGGGATTGCATCTGGACAATATGCGTTTTTGTGATTTCCGCAGCTGATTGCTCGAATGAAGTCACCAATGATAGATAGGCACTGCCCAGAAATAGATAGAGTACCTCTTCACCCTCTTGTGAATCATTAATGTCCGGTATTGAGTCCTCTAAAGTACTTTTAAATTCATCAATCTCTTCTCTATATTCGATCCCATTGCTCAACTCATAAGCGGAGAGCCCCACCAATAGTTGTGTTATCAGATGAAGGCGCTTCTCAAGGGTTTTTCGAACCTTTTTTATTGATGCAAGTTGATCTTGAAATTCAACCGGAGTCCCCAACGCATAACTCCCCAGCAACGGCTCGGCATAGGTGAACTTACGATCATTAACAAAAAACGTCGGCACAAGCACCCAACGTGTGTTGCTGATTTGGTAAATGGTCCCATAGATCAAAATGTCTGCATTCAGTTGGTCGGCGCGGGTTTTCTCAGTCCCTTTGATAATAGCTGGAATGTGTTCTTTTGCTCCCCAAATTTCAACTTTGTATGATGACGAGTATTGAATTCTATCCAATAACATGTCTTGTTCTGCGAGAAACTTGGCGGCACTGACAGAGAATTCGCGCACATACGTAGGGACAGGCTCCTGTTGTGGATTCAGAGCAATGCTAGTATTGGAACGAGTCGGATACGCAGCCGCCAGCCCGCGCACTTTGTGAATATAGTCTAAGTTGTCTTCTTCTGCATGATTACTGATGGTGGCCTGGGAGGCAGACATCAATTGATCGTGTCTAGTTCTTAGCGAGGTAGTTTTTACTAGTTGATCAAACGTCATTTCGGTATTAGGCGTGGTTTCCGAGACGATAGCATCGTGCGGGAAAGCAAAATCAGACGGCGAAAATACTGCGGTTTGGCCGTACTGAATATCCACGTTATCCACCTTCGGCAGGTTGCCTACGCTGCCGGCAATGGCTACATAGCACTCGTTTTCAATCGCCCGCGCCTGAGCACAACGACGTACCCGCAGGTAACCGTTTTTGGTATCAGTCCAGAACGGCACAAACAGTATTTGCATTTCCTGGTCAGACAGCACCCTGGCAAGCTCGGGGAATTCTACGTCGTAACAAATTAAAATCCCGATTTTACCGAAATCAGTGTCAAAGCAGCGCAGGTAGTTGCCGCCTTTCATGATCCAGTCTTTTTTCTCGTGCGGCGTAGGGTGCAATTTATACTGCGCTTCTATGGTCCCGTCACGTTTGCACAGGTAGCTAACGTTATACAGCTCTTCGTCTTCAATTACCGGCATGGACCCTGCAATAACCTTAATATTGTACGAAACAGCCAGTAGCGAGGTGGCGGTGAGGATTTCGTCGGTATATTCGGCCAGATGCCAGATCG
>JBCCFC010000498.1:0-9137 GCA_039029935.1 Chloroflexota bacterium | reverse complement strand
CACGCCCCTACGATGATTGTTCAAGGTGTTGCTGATCACTACAAGAATTATCTACTTTTTTACATTCGTGAAATTGACAACCGTAGGTCATCGCTATCAGCGTGACATCTTGAGATAGCCCAGAATTGGCACGCCGACCCAGAGGGTTTCTCCGATAACCTACGATACTACCCAATGCGGTCAACCTCACAAATTCGTGTTAAACCGACCTAATTATTCTACAACAAGTGAACCTTTCATGACCGCCGAGTGACCAGGAACCGTACAAATCACCTGATATTCACCGACCTCTGGTGCTGTAAAGGTAAACTCAGCGGTTGCATCTGGTCCAATAATACCAGAATCGAGTAATACTTTGTCTGCATCCGTTTCTTCAACATAGACGGCTGCGATCTCTGCGTCTTTTTCCAGCACAACCCAGCTATGTTCAACTGCGCCACTCATGTTCATCAGGTTCATCGTGACTTCTGCACCGCTGCTAACGGTCCACACAGGCGGGTTTGCCATGTCGTTGACTTCACCGAAAAAGAGATCGTTCATGGGTACATCAAATGAAACTGGCTCTGGTGCAACATCATCGGTCTCTTCTCCATCGGCAGCAGCTTCTTCATCGGCAGCAGCTTCTTCATCGGCAACCTCTTCATCGACAGTGGCATCCTCGTCGGCAGCTTCTTCATCGGCAGCTTCTTCGTCAGTAGCAGCTTCTTCGTCAGTAGCCGTTTCATCGGCCGCTTCTTCGTCAGTAGCCTCTTCTGATGCTTCTGCATCTGCTGACTCTTCAGCAACGTCGCTCTCATCTACGTCATCAGCAGCCGTTTCTTCGTCGGCGGCTTCTTCAGCAACTTCTTCGTCAGCAATTTCTTCGTCAGCAACCTCTTCTTCCGCTACCTCTTCTTCCGCTACCTCTTCAACTGCCGAATCCTCACCTGCGGCGGACTCATCGGTATCAGCACTCTCTGTCTCAGATTCAGTGCCATCAGCCTCTCCGGTAGGCTCTTCTGACGCTCCCGCTTCTGCATTTGTGGCATCTTCGCCGGCAGCCTCTTCGCCAGCAACCTCTTCGCCAGCAGTTTCATCGTCGGCAGCCTCTTCGCCAGCAACTTCTTCGCCAGCAGTTTCATCAGAGGCATCATCCTCAGCTACCACAGTCTCTTCTACAGCTTCTTCTACAGCTTCTGTATCCACTTCTTCTGCCACGACCTCTTCCTCAGCCTCTTCACTGGCATCAGAATCATCAGTGACCTCTTCGTCAGCGGTCTCGTCAGCATTCTCTTCGGCACTAGCATCATCAGCTTCTTCGACAGTTTCAGCTTCTTCATCAGCAGCTTCTTCATCAGCAGCTTCTTCCAGGACCTGGGCTTCCTCAGTCTCACTACTTTCCTCAGCTTGTCCCTCTTCTGGTTGCGGTGCAGCCGCTGGCTGTACTTCTGGCGCAGGTTCAACATCTTCTGCTGGTGCAGCGACAGGTTCCGGCGTGGGTGCTACCATTGCGGTGGCAATCGGCTCCGGTGTTGGATAGGGTGTGTATGTTGGCAGTGCCGTTGGTGATGGTAAAACAGCCACTTCACCGTGATCACCACTGTGATCATCTGGGTCCTCGCTTGCGCCACAACCGACAAGGATCAAGGTCGCAACCATCATCAAAAAGATCAATAAACTTCGTCGTAAGAACGTCACAGATAACACTCCTTGGTTTGTGTGAGTTGTAGAGACTTGATAGTTCAACCCTCTACGAGATTATAGTCAATGCCTATAGTCAATGCCTAACGTATGTCGGGCAGAATCGTTAAGGTTGTTTCGCCAGTACTGCTGGTGTTGATAAGGCTGAGGCTGCCATCAGGATCAGCCCGATCCAAATCAAATCTGACATGAGCAAATGCACCAATTGCAGCCATACTGGTGCTTTCAAATAAACGTTGAGTCCCCCCAACAGTAATTGTACAACATAAATGATAGATATTCCCCGGCCATATTGACGGGCGGTCTCAATCAGCGAATTTTGCTCAATGGTTTGGGACGACTGCCCGACAGACCAAACGGCCAACCACAGCAGACCCCACACAACAAAGGCAAGCACGGGGTGGTAGATGCGTAAACTTTTGAGTGTGGCAACCACGGGTGAGCTAGATGGGTCAAGCCCTTCGGTCAAAATGAGCGTATCCCCCAGTGCTGTGATACCACCGCTTGCACCTAAAATCAAGACGCCCACACCTGCAATACCTATCAGCATCGCTTCTCTGGCACGGCCTTGCATCGTCATTACACCCCGTTCCCCCTGTTTATCACCACTCCACCAGGCAGTCATTGTCAGCGCGGCCAGCAGGAAAAAGGTGTTGACTAAGTGACCCGCCATCCAGTATGCACGAGCAATGGAGGCATTGGCGGCAACATACTCAAACAGAACCAATCCTGCACCGATCAAAGCTTCGGTGATGATAAAAAAGGTACTGAATGCAGCCGCTCGTCGCACCCGATGCCCTGTTGGATAGCTTGCGCGGGGATATAGTCGCCATGCCCAAAACATCATTATGATAACACCGATCAGAGCAAATCCGCTAGTGATGCGATGGGAGAGTTCAATCAATGTTTCAATAGATGGGTCATGTGGAATGATCTCGCCATTACAAGCAGGCCAGTGGTTGCCACAACCCGCCCCGGACCCTGTGGCACGCACAAACGCCCCCCAGAGAATCACCAACAAATTATAGGCCAAGACACCCCAGGCAAAAAATGTGAACCGTGAAATTGTGGTCGTTGAAGCGTTTACGCCATCCCACTTCTCTGCATATTGCATCAAACGATATTCCTTCAATGTGAAATTTTTCACTTGCAACCCACAGGATGCCCCTTTGCAACCTGCGATTTTGCAACCTGACCAATCTTAGACCCAATTCATTCGCCAATGCCGTAAATCATCATGCATTCGAGCAACTTTTCCAAAACAACGAGTGGTTGAGTAAAATAGAGGCAGGTTGCAGGTTTTGGGTGGCAGGTGGCAAGGAGAATGAGGCAAATCGTGTTTACAGTTCAGTCGTTACTACATCGTTTTGGTATTCTTAGTTTTGTGTTATTTGGGTTTGGGTTGCTAACGTGGCAGCTTGATTTGCGTGGATTGGCCTATGATGAGTCTGGCACCGCGCTGATGGCACGCGCCACACCTCTTGAAATACTCCACTTTCACTGGAATGCGGCTTTTGAGCATCCGCCGCTCTGGCAATTGCTGGTACATGCGTGGTCACTTGTGATGGGGCAAAGCGAGATTGCCCTACGATTGCTGCCTGTGTTTGCAAGCGTTTTGGCGATTGCACTGCTATGGTCATTGCTCAACTATATCTGGCCCACACAGTCAGGCATCCGCATTATGGCGACGTTGCTGGCAGTCACATCACCGATTCTGTTGCAATATAGCCAAACCGCACGCATGTATACCGTTGTACTCATGCTCTCGTTGCTCTCCCTGTACGCCTGCATTCGCCTAATAGATAGGCCAACCCGAGGCATCTTTGCCGTCTATGTGCTAGCAAATTGGCTGATGACCGGAACGCATTACTATAGTGCATTGCTCATTGTTGCCCAAGCCATCTTTCTTGGGGGCATCCTGTTACAGAGACAAACGGGCTGGCTTGTGTATGTATCTGCCGTACTCCTCTCGACGCTACCACTACTTTTATGGATTGGATTCTCACCCGGCTTTCAACAGACGTTAACGGTGATTTTAGACTCGAACGCAGGTCAAACCAGCCACTGGGCCACCCACTTATTACGTACATGGGCAGAGCTACTCTTTGGCAACACCAATCAGCATGAACCTTATGTCATACATACAGGTTGGCTGGCATTGATTATCCTTAGTGGATTTCTGTCCTCAATACTTTTTCGACGCAAAAAGCAGCATGAATCTACACAATGGCAATGGCTTTTGCTAATGTGTCTCTGTATCCCGCTGGGTCTAAGCATTCTGTTTGCCGCAAATTTCAAGACGCGTTATATTCTCTTTGCTGCACCATCACTCTGGATTTTGTATGCAGTCAGCGTGGACCAGTTGGGCCGTCTATGGCGAAGATTAACCATCATGGGTCTCCTACCGATATTGGTCTTTGCGGGGCTAGGCATCGAGCAATATTTTCGTCCGTATATTTCGATTGGCTACCGTGAGTTGGCGGCAGACCTATTGCGAGAGGCAAACCCGCAGGAAGATGTGGTCATCTTAGAAGCCCCCCGTCAACACCTGCTCACCAAATATTATCTACAAACAAACGCATCCATAGACCTCGCCATCCATCCGGTTCCCCACGTTGAACTGCCCGATTACTGGCCTGTCAATGCACCATTGATAGACCCGTTTGAAACGGATGACTATGTTCAAGCGTGGCTACAGCAATATCAACGGCTTTGGGTAATTTTTACGGGTGAAGCCGAAGTTGATCCCAGCGAGTTCTTACAGAAATATCTCGTGGCGGTTTCCTTTGGTGAGGAGTGTAGACCCTATCCAAAGGTGCGGCTATGCCGTTTTGTCAGCCCGCAATGGGTCAGTTCTGATGTTGAGCAAAATATTGATGTGATTTATGGCGATGAGTTACGGTTGCAACGTGCTACTATTGCGCTGTCACCACGTGAGGATGCTTCATCCACACGCTATTTGCGAGCCACCTTGTATTGGGAAGCCGTCCAAAAGCCAACGCGCGATTATAAAGTGAGTTTGCGATTGGTTGATGCACAGGGCATAGCTGTTTCACAGATTGATGATTATCCCATTGGCACGTTGTTGCCACCAACGACATGGAATGCGGGTGATGAAAAGCCCGGCTACATGGTATTGCCGCTTGCGGTTGATCTAGTAGATGGAGACTATGGGTTGATGGCCCATGTCTATGATTCTGTTACAGGTGAGTCTTTTGGGGCTAGCCAAATGTTGACGATAATATCGGTGACAGAAACGGTGTTGCAACTCTCTCTTGAAAAGTAATTATATTGAATTGCAGCCTACTGTTCGTCCTGAAGCCCGTTCAGTGATCGAGGCTTGGGATTGACTTAAGCTGTGCCTAACTCAATAAAAATAGGCTCAACTACAACGTGCGTCTGCGGATCTCGATACGTCACTTGATACTTGGCCCGATTCGGTTCATCAATCTGTTCGGTGAAAAAGACCAGCCACGTCAAAGGCCACCCCATGCTGTTGGCATATTTGGCTGTCTGTTCCAGTGCTTTTCGGTATTCATATGAATCGCTAAAGCTTTTGACCTCTAACCCATAGACCTGACCCGCATGGTGGATAAGCAGATCAATTTTGCCATTACCCGTCGGAAATTCAGGAACGACATTGCCTCCTTTAGGCTGCATAAACTCAACGAGGTATTTGTAGAGATGGAAATGAAAGGTGGCTTCGTGGATATGAAGATCGGCGCGCAGTGGTGCATCTTTCAACGCCGATGCACGATGTTCTTGAAGATAGTTCTCATACAACTTGAGCAGATTCGGAATATTGAGCGAGGTATCTGTGATGACATTTTCAATCGCAATAAAGGGATTGTGGAGACGGCCTAAATTCCCAAACATTTCTCGCGCAAAGGAGTTGAAGAGACGCTTTTGGATGAAGGGGTTGGGGTATTTGACAAATAGCCCCCCCAGACCGTTTTCATAGTCGATTACGCCATTCATATAGAGGAAGTTAAGCTGCTCATCATCAAAGCTAAAGGGAATTTTGTCGCTGGTTTGAAAAAGCTGTAACACCTGTCCTTTGTATACTGGATCATTCGCTTTTTTCACCAAGTTCATGATATTACTGTTCGGTTCTCCGTCTCTCGCTTGGATAAAGATAGGGTTAAAGTGCTGTATGGTAAAGGGTTGGCGTGGATTTGAATTAAACTTCTCAGTCATTAGCTCGCCAAACCAACACGTCAAACCGGGCTGGCCCCTGAATTCATAGTAAATACGATTAATCACATCCTGCTCTATTGCCTGCCCACTAAACGCTATATATTGCTGAAAGAGATCATTGACTTCTACCTCAGTCAGATTGGGAATATTGATGCTGCGTTGCGTGTTAAAGGGCGACCCACTCTGGTTTTCAATGCCTAACACGCTACGTACACCGATGAGGGCGACACCATGTAACAGATAATATTTCTCTGTCGTACCCTTGTCGGATTGCTTTTGACGACGGATATAAATATTACGTAACACACCTGTAATGGCTTTGATGACTTGAGGCTGGAGCGCGTCAAATTCGTCCATGATTAGAATCAACGGTCTTTTAAGGATTGGGGCCGTAAACAATTGATGAAAGTCACTACTTTTTTCAGGCAACGGATGCTCTGTGTCATCAATGCCCAACTCTAGAAATATCCTAGAGGCAATTTCTCGAATCACAATATGCGGATCGCTGATCCATTCCAAATCCTGTAGATCGATTTCAACCGCGTCAATCCAATCGTATTTACTTTCATCATGGATACGTCTTCGGACACGGTGGAGAACCCATGATTTCCCTGCTTGGCGGGGTGCCCAGACGGTGATGTAATGACCACCTTTTTCAGGCGTCTCGCCTATTAGCTGACCCAAAGTGCGATCAATCAGTTCTGTGCGTGGTACATGATAATGTATCTCTGGGTCTACGATTCCATAAGATGTAAATGTAGGCATCTAAATCTCCAATCTCAAATTCGGCCTTTTATGCCATATTCAAAACTTCCATTTCGCATCGTCATTATTGTAATATTATCATATATGCGCTCCAAAGTCGTATTGGTAAGTTGGTCACCACATGCCATGTGCAGAAGACGGGAATTGCTGTTGATTAGGATACGATAAAAATCGACGCCATGTCCCCGATGTTCCGTAGGCGGCTCACAACGGATGCAAACGCAAATGAATACTACTCGATGACTCTGATCTCTGCGAGCAAAACATCCTGCCCCAAATCCGTATCTACAGGCTCACCACTTGCTGGATCATAAAGCCGCAAGGTCACTTGATAGGGACCGGGCATCAGATCATCGGGCAGCAAAAAACCACGTTGATCAGTCGCGGGGTTGCCCACCCACCACACATGGGTCGGCGCAAATTCATTTTGTGGAAAATAATCATGCAACAGCACCATCTCTGGTGATGCACCCTCTCGTGTATGCCACAAACGTAGACTGAACTTGTATTCGTTGGCCTGCTCAACTGTATGCCAACGCGTTGTGATGTGGAGGATGTCGCCTCGGCGTGGCGTCAGTGTATCCAACTCAACCTGCTCTAACAACAGCGCAGGCGTAAAATGAACATTGAGTGGGTTGACAACCATTGGCCCCTCAGTCTGTCCATAGAGCGTCACACGAATGTCGTTGTGGTCGCTGGCCTGTGTGGTCCATGCCTGTGTCGCTGTCCAGACTTGTACAGGGCCGGGGCGACGGAAATAAAGTAGTTCCCAAATTTGGTTGCTGTTGGCGGTTGCGTCACCAATGTAGTCATAAATGGTGTCGTTATCGGCCTCTTCCAAAAAGCGCAGATCGTGTACCTCATTCGGGCCACTGTAATAATGCAGAAAAACCTTTTCTGGATCAGGACCATCCACCAAAATCACATCGCCCATTTTTTCACCCTGCTGAATGCGTTGGGCAGCACCGCGAAAATCTGGCTTGTGTAGCGATGCGTTGTGGTAGAGTTCTTGAAGCCCAATGCCATTGAAATAGATCAGCGGTCCAATGAGTATAAGAGGTAGCAGAACGCCCCCTATCCTTGCTCGCCAATTTGATCTGTCAGCGGTCCACACCCAACCGACACTGAGTAATAGTAGCGGCCCACTGATTGCGATGGCATAGCGTTCGTGGAAATCGGGGTTGCGCAGCGCAAGGGCAATGACTGCGGCCCAAGGAATGAGCATGGTGATCAGTAGCAGCAATGCGCTCATTTTGTGTCGCAGCCACCAGCCGATGCAGCCGATGACGATGCCGATTAGATAGACGATGGGTAGCCAATTGTGCCAGGGCATGGGCATAGTGTCACCCACTGTGAAAGCGGCCAGAAATTGCCAAGGAATTATGGTGGGGTCTGCGGGTGGACGCCAGCCAGAGAATTCAAAAATTTGGATGGTACGCGGTAGCCAAGGCAGGAAGAGGATGACGACACCAACACCCGCTGTAACCCATCGTAGAAATTGACGCCAGTCTCGATGAACGAGCAACCAGACGAGCATAAAGATAGTATGTGCCAGCGGCGTCAGAAAACCGTAAAAGTGGAGATAAATATTGGCGGTGGTTGCCAGTGTATAGCCTAGCCAAGGCCACCAGCTTTTGCTGTGCAGGGCGCGCCAGAGCAGCCAACTTGCCAACAGACTCATCGCCAACAGCCAACTATACATGCGCGCTTCCTGTGCATACCAAATGTGGAAGCCATTGGTCGCCAGTAGTAGTCCTGCCCAGATGCCCGCGTGTCGATTGCCCATATCAGCGGCAAAACGATAGGCGATGGCGATGGTCAATACACTGGGCCAGAGCGAGAGAAAGCGGATGGCAAAGTCGTGTTCGCCTGTCATCCGCAGCCAGAAGTGGAGTAGCGTAAAATAGCCCGGCATGTGTTCAACGGGCATCTCACGCAGCATCTCTGCCAGTGGTTGTGCGCTGCGTAAGAGGCTGATGCCTTCATCACTCCAAAAACTTTGGAAATCTAAATGATAGGCACGAAGGGCAAAGGCAAGCAGCAGGAACCCATAGGTTAGCACTCGAACCATGCAGGCTATCCTTCATCAGTTATTTGTGTTTTGGTTGTCCTGATTTCGATTTCAGAAAGTATGGTTGCCACGCTGTTCTCCTCGTCTGGAATTGGTTGCAAGGTTTCTGGATCATAAATAATCGTCAAGAGTTGATACCGTCCTGGTGCGGTCCCTTTTGGAATGTCAAACGTAAAACGCATGGTCGATGACAACACCTTGTCCTGCTGGGCGACCATCGCGCCATGCGCATCTACCAGCCGCGCCGAAATTTTCAACGAGCCATCGACTTGGCCTTCTGCCGTCAAATTCGCCAGCAATGTCTCGCCAGAAACCAGTGTAGGCTTATGTTGCAAGGATGTCAAGCGCACCATCCCCCATACAGCAATTCCAAATTAGAAAAGAATTATGTTAATACCACCTGAAATGTAAGTTTGAATTCTTT
>JBCCFC010000497.1:0-9137 GCA_039029935.1 Chloroflexota bacterium | reverse complement strand
GCGAGAACGCCTAAATACGCCGGATTTCAGAGCCATTTCGATGATTTGCACCGAAGCGGCATTTTAACTGTCTACTGCGTCTTTTTTCCCGAATTTTCGGTTCTACCAGAGGTAGATTCTACTGCGTGTAATCTCTACTGCCGGATTTCTCGTGTACAACCCGCACTAGAGAGTGCTCACTCCACAATGCAATGGGTACTTTATTCTGTGGAATGGCCTAAAAACTCGACACCTATCGTCCCTGCCTATTACCCCTGACTATCACCCCATGCTCATCTCCAATTCTCCCTCACTATGTGTTACAATTTATTTAGTTGTATTGTTGTGTTTGTTCTTGTCAGGTGGTCAGCCAGTCAGCTAGTCAGCTAGTCAGCCTGAAGTGCTGACCTGCTGAAATGCTGAAGTGCTGAAATGCTGACCCGCTGAAATGCTGACCACCTGACAAGCTTTTTTATATTCCAAGGAAACGGCTGCATCATGATTGAGAAACTCTATAAAATTGCCGAAGCACTCAACAACAAATTCCCTGATGGGAACGATCCCTTTATGATTATGACGCGCTTGGCCGAAGAATGTGGCGAAGTGGCGGCAGAGGTGAATCACTTTGAGCGCATGGGTGTGAAGTTAGAAAAACATGGGACACCCGACAAGGCGCACTTTGCTAAAGAGTTGCAAAACGTGATGACGGCACTGCTGCATCTTGCGATGCACTACGAGCTTGAAGATGAATTGGTCAAATGTGTCGAACAATCATATGACAGGGTGGTTGAAGAAGGGTTGGTGGAAGCATTGGAAGAGGATAATCGTGAATAAAAAAATGGGGCTACCACTCATCAAGCGGTAGCCCCATCCACACAAAGGAGAAAACCAACAAACAACTCAAAACCCATTACCCAATCCATCTATAGTTTACCGTTTCCTTTCGTTTTTGTGATCAGTACAAAGGACTAGATTGTATACGACTTTTGTTGCAAGGTAATCGTAAAGTTGAATGTGAATGCAGGACTAAAATTTTATGTCAAACTCGCTCCTCACCCAATTACAACTCACGGCTAAACAAAGCTATCATCTTTCGGGTAAAGTGCGCACCAAGCTGCTCACCTTTTTGCATAACTGGGAGGCGCACCAAGATGTGATCGATTGTCTGGATGCACTCAACATGGATCACCTGCTCACCATGATGGATTGGCGTGCCAAAGCACTGAGTGGGCTGGGTCGTGCAGACGAGGCGGTTTCTGTGATGCAACAGCGCGTCGACCAAGGCAAGCCCGATGCGGTGTCACCTAAAATGTTGCTCCTGCGTTGCCAGGTGGAAGCGGGTCAGCTACGCACAGCACTCCACGCGGCAGCACCAATGGCCGAAAAGGACCGCAAATCCGCGCCTGTGTGGGGACTTTTGGGCGATATCTATCTCAAAAAAGGCAATCTGGAAAAAGCCGAATCTGCCTATCTTGTACAACATACGCTTGTTGAAACGAGCCGCCCCCCGCTGGTTGGACTGGCAAAAATTCACCTGCAACGCGGCGATTCCATCACATCATCGGCCTATGCCGTGCAGGCGTACACATTGAACTCGGGTGAACACGGCCTGCCCATCTATCTGCTGCGTGAATTACGTGACTTTTTTGCGCAAACCAACGATGTCAACCGCCACAACGAAGCCAACCAGCAATTGGTGCAGCGGTTTGAGCGTGAGTTTGCCGATATGAAAGAACTCATCGCTGAGGCTTTGACAGAGATGAGAGCAGTGGGTATCAAGCCAGCAAAACCCAAGACATCTGTAGCAAAGAAGTCAGCTCGTAAAACCACCCAATCTAAACCAGCGTCGGAGCCAACAGAACCCTCTACATCGCCCGCCCAACAACCTGCACCCAATCCACCATTGCCCGACTTGACAGCGATTCCCATTAGTGCCGATGAGCGCACACGGCTCAAAAAAGGACTCGAAGAGATTTTTGGCTTTCCCTCATTTTTGCCCGCACAGTTACCGATCATGGCCTGCACCCAGCGCAGTGAGCATGTCCTTGCCGTGCTACCAACAGGGGCGGGCAAATCACTCTGCTATCAACTGCCCGCCCTGCTGGATGAAGAGGGGACCACATTGGTGATCTCGCCACTAATCGCCCTGATGAAGGACCAAGTAGATAATCTACCCGAAGCGGTGCGTCACCAAGCGATTGCCATCAACAGTTCGCTCGACGGCAATGCACTGCGCCAAGCCATCATTGATGTCACCGAACGTAAATTCAAGCTCATCTACGCCGCACCCGAACGGCTCTCACAACAGTCTTTTCTTCATGCCCTCCGTCATGCGGGTATCAGCCGTCTTGTGATCGATGAAGCCCACTGTGTCTCTGTATGGGGACACGACTTCCGCCCCGACTATCTCAACATCGCCCGCGCCCATCGCGACCTCGCCTCTCCACCCATTTTGGCGATGACGGCCACCGCACCGCTACGTGTCCGACAGGATATCCAGCGTCAACTCTTTGGTATCAACCCTGATGATGTGGCCCAAACACAAATGCGTTTTGTGGCAACCGACACCTATCGCTCCAACCTAGAGCTAAGTGCCATCAATGTGATGAACAAGGATGAAAAGCTCCAGACCGTATTGACACTGTGCAAAAAGTTGAGTGCGGACAATGCCTGTGGCATCGTCTATGCACGGTCACGCAAACTGTGCGAAGAGTTGGCAATGATTCTCAAACGGAATGGCATGAACGCCACCCATTACCACGCCAGAATCCCCAATCGTTCGCAAGTGCAGGACCAATTTATGCGTGGTGAAGTTCAAATCATCGTTTCAACAATTGCCTTTGGCATGGGTGTGGACAAATCCGATATTCGCTTTATCGTTCATCATGGCTTGCCCGATTCAGTCGAAGCCTATTATCAGGAGGCGGGGCGCGCTGGGCGTGATGGCAAACCCGCCCGCTGTGTCCTCATTTACAGTAGCAGCGACCGTTCATCGCTCATGCGTCATGCCAACAACAGCATTCAACCGATTGACAGCCTGCGTCTGCTGTATGGAACCACACGGCGGCTGATGGCAAAGGATGCTGCTGGGCAGAGCCAAAATCCAAGCTCGGTTTCGTTGGAGGCACTGTGCATCGCTCTGGAATCCGACAACACCACCGTGCGTGTCGGCTTGAGTGTGCTCGAACGCGCCCAGCTACTCAAACGCTATCTCGACATCCCCCAAAGCATCACCATTTACCGTGCCACTGCGGGGCAAAGTCAACCATTCGACCACTTTATGGACAGCATCGGCATTGGCGCTGGTCAGACCGTGCAATGTGATTTTCTGCAATTTGCGCAATATTTCAAGACGACGCTGAATAACAATATTGAAGACTGTGAAGAATATCTGCTGGGTTGGCAGGATGCAGGCTATCTACGCTACTATGCCACAGGGCGTCATCTGCTGATTGAATTGCTCGACGCCCCCCCCAACGCCACCACACAGATCGAAAGCCTGCTCAATCAATACGCCGCCATCCAAAAACAGCGTGTAACAGAGATTGTGGACTATGGCCGCACCACCATCTGTCGTCACGGCCATCTCGCCAACTATTTGGGCGGTGAACCTCGTGAACAATGCACTGCCTGCGACCACTGCACAGGCTCCAATCTGCTCGAAGCCAACGCCGATATCATGCCCGAACCCGACCAACTCCAATGGATTTTAATCGCGCTCAGTGAGGGCGGCTGGGGACGGCGCAACTTGATGCGGCTGCTCAAAGGCGATGTTGAGGCCAACGACCGTGCCCAGATATCCGAAGCCTACGCCTCATTGAGCTTTCGCAGCACCAACGGTATTAACAAGTTGGTAGAGAAGTTATTGGCGGATGATCTGATTGAAGAGAAGGTGCTTTCGCACGGGGGGGTTGCGTTGGGGATTACGAATCGGGGGTGGCGGGCGTTGCGTGAGTAAATTAGAAGGCTTCACCCAATTTGGCAAATACAGGTTTGCTCTCACGCATCATACGAATTAAGACACGCAATGCTTCATTGACAGACTCGGTATCTGGGAACACTTCGGCGACATCTGGCGCAAGCTGCACAAGTTGCCCACCAAATTTTGTCCGTTGTGGTCCCACTTTTCGTATGCGAAGGCTTTCCAAATCGTATTCGGGTCGCAGTTCATCCTCTCGCTCAAGCTCAGTTCTCTTCATAAATTGCGCGCTCCCTTCGTGTTGCAATTCTATATGAATGTATGATTCTACTTTACCCTTTTCTATATAATCAGCCAAGTATGTTTACGCATAGTTCAGGTTGAATGCCTGTTAAGATTTTGGTAGAATATCACTAAGACAATGTGCATGTCATAAGGTTATTCACAAACGGAGGCAGTGAGAATCGTATGCAACAGACAGTAGAGCAAGAGTATCAGTCTATCAATTTTCATGAAGCGAGGTTGCTCATGAATGGTGGTAACGAAAAAGTGATGCAGTTGGCGTCAAACCAAGAATATCAGATATTTTTAACCCACATTCGCGCGGCCAGCACAAATGGTGATAGCCCAGAACAACACTGGTGGGCTACGCTCTTGGGTTTCCCCTTCATTGTCGAAACGGCTGTTACTCGGCATCAAGTGCTGAAGCAAATCAAACAGCGGATTGCAGATATGCTCCAGAACGCCGAGATTGTGACGGTGCATGCATCGGAGTTGGCTGAATTAGGGGCATCAGAGCCTGCTGATCATACAGCATCTACAAACCGTACAGGAATAGAAAAGGTAGAATATGAGGGGGAAGAATATGAAATAGATCATGATAAATTGCAGGGAATGGGCTGGACTCATTATGGTATATTTAAGGATGATTCTGAAGCCTTATTGCTTTTCGATGAAATCGAAGAAGAGCGCAACAAGCATTGGGTTGGCGGTGATGCATGATATATCTTTGGGATTCTAACATCATTCGACATTACCTACAGCAACATCCACGTTTGTAGAAGAATATCCAAAAGATTTCGCATGAAGATGTGATGTTGCCAGTCGTTGTTGCAGCCGAGCAAATACGAGGTCGATCCGATGCGATTTCAAAAGCGGAGCCAAGTCGTCTAGCTCAATTGCAAGAATTATTTCGCATAACACTTGCATTGTTAGACGAATTCCCTATCCTATATTTTGGTGAGAAAGCACTTGCTGTAGCCGAGCAACTTAAATCGCAGAAGAAAACGAGAAAACGTCATGCGGATGTACTCATTGCCGCACAGGTGATTGCTGGGAATCATATCCTTGTGACACGGAATATCAAGGATTTTCGCGATTTGGTTCCGGCTCGTCAGCTACAGAATTGGGTGGATGATGATATTTGATAATTGGTGTTGATTTTGAACGCAAAAAGGGGCGTCTGTGTGATGAGAATACAAGACGCCCCCTTTTCATTTTTGTTCATACGATTATGCTCGAAGAGTATTGATCGCAAAGACACTGATGACTTGGTTAGTTTGGACTCAGTAGCGTATCTTTCCACACCATGATAATCGCTTCAATATCATTGGTGTCCAACACAACATTCATCCATCGACTGAGCAAATCCATGTCCTCATTATCCTCAATCATGGTCAGCACAATCGTGGGAATGTCCGAAAACTTATACTTGATCAAATCAAGCAGCGTTTCTTGCTTGGCAAGAATTTTCCCTTTTTCAAGACCTTTTTCATGGCCTTCTTCACGACCAATTTCAACACCCTTTTCAAAGCCCTGTTCAATCCCCTGCTCCAGTGTTGTGGCAATCACGCGCTCTTTGTACTCTGGAAACACAGTGAAAAAACGATCCACAACTGCCTGTGTTTTCTCTGACCATGGCATATACTCATTCATTTCTGTCACCTCCAATATTTTCTCCAAAACCGTACTTGGGTCTTTATAAAGACGCAAGCTCAGAATCAATTCCAAGTATTCATGCAAACCTTCACGTAAACAAACCTCCATGAATGCCTCCAGTGTCTTGCCACGAGACAAAGGCAACAAGGGATAATTCTTTGGAACCACTTCAAGTTCAGACGGATGGATAATCCACTGATCAATCTGTTGTGCGTTATAATAGATGCCTGATTCGGTGGTTTCCTCAAACCCAAGCTCATCCTCCAACTCATCCAAGATGGTATCGGGACGAGTGACACAGATGATGGTTAGCGTCATGTCTCTTGGTAAAAATCGTCTTGGCTTTTCCTGTTTTGCCCCTGACTTTTTTGTACCAGCCTTTTTCGCATCAGCTTTTTTCCCTTTGTCCTCTTCAATGCGTTGTTTTTCTTTGTGATAGGCCAATGCGTAGGCACGGGCAATGATCAGGTAATAATTGTCCAGCGTCAATGGGTCATTGTCACCTTTGAACTCCATGTCATTGACAGTTTCAAAGTGGTGAAATATCGTATTCTCAAGGGTTGGATGATCTTTGGGATGACAAATCACCACCAAGTCAATGGCTCTGGCTTTGTCAAAGACATTGGTCTCTGTGTCAGCCTCAAGCTGCAACTTCAAGAAAAAGTCGCGATAGAAGAATTTGCTGGTATCATCAAATGGTGGCTTCGGCTTTTGTTTGATGAGATTGTCACGAATATTTTTGATAAACTTTGTTAGAATATTTTCCATGATGGTTGCTTTGATTGCTCCTTTTTAGAACGATTTGAGAGAGTGAATCATCAGTGCTATTTTAGTCGGATTGGCTGAATTTGCCAAAAAGTATCGTAGGCCGATGGGGATTGATCGTAAAAGGGGTGTCTGGATCATAAAAATCCAGACACCCCTTTTTGCCTTTAACGGCTCTTTGCAGTGTTATCGTGCAACAACAGGCAAATAGATCTGGCTCGCTATCGGCGCAACAAGAACCTGACCATCCACGCTCTCTGTTACTGGCTGTCCATTGTTGAACATAAGATGCGAAACGTCCAGTGCCGCCAGTCCCTCTACATCATCTTTGACACGAATATCCAGACCGAACAACACGCCATCACTGGGCAACGCTGTTGTTCCATAACTGACCACACGAGCTTCGCCATCGCTAATACCCGTCTGAAATTCCCAGCCAATGCCAGCATTGCGGGCAACACTGTTTGTGTTGGTGATCCCTTCAATGGTCAATAGCGTTGAATCATAGTCGATGAACACCTCATAACCGAAAAGACTCTGTTGTCCAACATTTTCAACCGTGACAGACATGGACATGCGGCTGTTTGGCAGTGTCGTTGCGGATGGCAATGCGACCACAATGGCCTCTGTGAGCGATGCCGCGCGTACAGCTTGCTCTTGCAAAGAGGCAGGCCAACTCAGCGTTGGATCACCGGACAGGTACAACTCGTAGTCTTGATCGGTGAGTGAATCACCGCCACGAAGTGAGGCATGGGTACGCGTCAGTGGATTAGATACGAACAATCCCACATTGGACCCTGCTAATTCTGGGCGGTCACGCTCTGGGTTGGCACGATAGATAGAAATCAGTGAGGCATCGAAGGCTGTACACGTGCCATCGCCAGAGACATCGCAAACGTCCACTTGATGCTCGCTAAAGTTGCTGTCTTCGCCCAGCAGATCGTGAAAGGCCGCTTGAATCGAATCCCAGACGTTAATAGAATTCCCGATGTCACCTGCTTGCGATGGTGTTGCGGTGTAGTCACCAGGCTCTACACTGGCACTGTAACAGCCATCATCACCTGTTGTGACCACTGTATCCTGTGCGCTGGAAAGCATGTTCGTGAACGAAATCGGCAAGCCAGCAACCACTTGCGAAAAGTCATGTACAGGCGTGATACAGCCAGATATGCCGGCGGGATGTTGGATAATGGTCAGATGCCCATCGCTTGTTTGTGCAATCGGCTCTCCTTCATTAAAGCGGAAGTCATGAAAGGCGATCTCTGTTTCCTCGCCAACAACAGCACCTTGGCTAATCTCAAAGGTGAGATATAAGAGGACGCCATCACCTGCCATCGCAGTCGCACGGAAGGCAACAATTCGAGACTCGCCAGCACTCACTCGATCAAATGTGACACTCCAACCATCGCTCATTGTCCCAACCAGGTTGGTGGCATCGAGGCGAATGATTGGGTCGTGCGTCAGGTTAAAGGCATATGCCAAGATGTCTTCTCCGGTTACATCACTGGTGATAGAAATGGGGACCGTGACAGTACCGCCAGCATATCCTTCTAAGTCTGTCGGCATGACAACGCCAATCCCCGGCCCCTGAACCGTAAAGCCATCGACCTTGGTCGCATCTTCACCACCCGCCGTCACCGTCACCGTGCGTGGACCAGCCGTTGCGTTGGCATCAATGCTGATTGTGGCCGAGATTGTGGTTGAATCAACAACAGTGCTGCTCAGAACAGCGATACCTGCGCCGATTGAAATGCTGGTTGGCGCATTGGTCAGCCAATCCACATTGCGCCCTATGATCTCAATGACCATTGCTTGGTCTTGGCTACCACGACTCGGCGTGATCCAAAGGGTAGAATCATTCTCAACGATGATCGCTCCATCAACGGGTGTAACAGCGACAGAACCAAAGTTACCATCCGAAAACAAGGCCGATGTAACAGGAATATCAGTCACACCATTGGCAGACTCAGATGTTGTATAGGCAAGCTCTAAGATTGCACCACTGCCCGCCGCAAGGGTTGGTCCAGTTGATGTGCCATCATAGAGTAAAATTGTGACATTCATGATGGTGCCTTCCCCTGCTGTCTGGTTGAAGACAACGGTTCGATTCGATGTACGACTGGTTGTCTGCGCATTTGTGATTGTGACACCATTCTTGATGTCATAGCTAAATTCAATCTGAATAGACGCAATCGCATCTTGGCTGTCAAGCAAAATAGGCAATGTGCCACTCGTATTGGGTACGGTTGTAATTGACGCAATTGTCATGGTATTGTCCTGTTGTGGCGTATCTGTTAGCGAGGTTGATGCCTCTGTTTGGTCAACACTCCACCACAAAATGATGAGTAATGCGGCTACAATCGGTAGCCATGTTTTGTTGTGAATCATGCAATGCTCCTTGATTCTTGTCAATGATAGTTGTCAATGATAGGGATGCGGATTTTGGGGACACGATTGGTGCCGACCTCCGGTAGGTGTTAAAATTTTTCAAAAAATGAAAACCAAACGGAGGTGTTGTTTATACATTACGCGTTCT
>JBCCFC010000496.1:0-9148 GCA_039029935.1 Chloroflexota bacterium | reverse complement strand
TGAATTTTCGAGCTTATCAAAACACATGAGTGTCATTTGTAAAAACTTAAGTATTTTAAACAAATTTCTTTTTGACTTTTAAAATGGGCGAACCGCCAGAAGACGTCTCAATTAACACCTCGAATTCGGCCCAACTTCTAATCGTGACACCAGGCTCTATGTAACCACGCTTCTTGTCATCGGGGTTGTACCACACGGAGAATAGACCGACCTCATTTGCTCCGGCAATATCGGCCTTTAAGTTGTCACCGACAAACCAAGTCGTTGCGCGCTCCACGCCAAGCTTCGCAACGGCGGTTTCAAAAATGATAGGATGGGGCTTTCCAATTCCATAGTCTGCACTTGACACCACGAATTCAAACGGATCCGCAATCTCCAGACGACCTAACGCTGAGTGAAGCAATGTCCCCGTAAAGACATCGTTTGAGACGACGCCTAACCGAATCCCACGAGCGCGCAACTTTGATAGGCACTGCTGAATTCCCTCAGTCGGCTCAATCGCAACCGCAGCCTCAAAGAAACAGCGTTCGAGTTCGTCTGGCGTGGCATCAAAGCTGATGCCGAGTCCATCGAAGAGTAGTCTATGGAATTGCTGTTCCATTGACCATATGGCTGATGTTTCCCAAACTGGATTCAGCTGGGTAACAAGCGTTGCATTTCGTACGAGTGCATCGTCTATCGAAATCGAGGATGGCTGCTTGGCAAGCTTCAAAAGTGACCTGATGCCTGTCTCAGGCTCGAAAGTCACTCTTCTGACGATTGTGTTGTAAAGATCAAATAAGATTGCGTCTGGTTTCCTGCTCATGGTAATCATGCCATATCCGTTTGGCTTGCTGGTGATCTAGCTAGCCTTCAACATTTGTATTTGCCTTAACACATTCTGGTTATCAGGGTTCAACCTGAAGGCTTTCCCCATAAAAGCTTGGATCGATGGCAATGTACGCTTGAAACATCTCAGGTACATCTAACAGCGTGTGAAGGGTTAGCAATCCACCAAACGAATGACCGATAAGGATGCGATAGCGCAAGGTACGGTAAGAAATTTACCCAGATAACAATTGCATTATACAGAATGATTGAGCCGTTTTGCAAATTATTCGTTAGAATAGAAAAAGTGCAACGGCATAGCTTACCACCCATTTGAACACGAAAAAATCCCCACTGGAGTGTGTAGGTTATCATCACTGTCACTTCATATGTATTTTCATCAGCGGTTTTACAATTGGCAAACCTGTTGTATGATGAGGCCAGAACTATCTGCGATATTGAGCAATTGCACGTTTGAACCACAACATGGACAAAATCGGCACAAAATCACGAAGGAGCAAATCATCATGACCAACCAACTCAACATCACGCGTCTCACCGTCACCCACTATCAATACGAACTCCCAGACCTTGCCCTTGAGCCAAAATATGGCTTCGATACACTCTACACACCGGGGGGGCGGCTGACCAAAAGCGAGAGTATTCTCACCATCGAGACCAGCGCGGGGATTCATGGCGAGGTACCGGGTAGTGTGGATGCGCGCACGGCTCAGTATTTGCTGGGACGTGACCCATTGCAGCGCGAAATCATTTGGCATGACCTCAAACGCTCGCGCCGGCAACCTGATGCCACACCACCGAGTGCGGTAGATACTGCGTTGTGGGATATCGCGGGCAAGCTCTATGAAGTCCCCGTCTATCAATTGTTGGGTGGATGGCGCAAGAAACTGCCCGCCTATGCCAGCACCTATCATGGTGATGAAAACGGCGGGCTGTCTACCCCTGAAGCCTACGCTGAATTTGCCCTGCTCTGCAAAGAGACCTATGGCTATCCCGCTTTCAAGATTCATGGCTGGGTGCATGGCCCCATTGAACGAGAGGCAGCAGCAGTATTGGCAATTCGCGAGGCGGTGGGCGATGATATGGCGTTGATGATCGACCCAGCGGGTGCATTTGGTACATTTGATGATGTGGTACGCGTCGGTCGTGCCTGTGATGAGGCGCGCTATATGTGGTACGAAGATGCATTTCGAGGTGGTGGTTTTTCTCAATTTGCACACGCCAAACTACGTGAACTCATCAAGACACCACTGCTCATGGGTGAACACATTCGTGGGCTAGAGGCCAAAATGGATACGATTCACGCACGGGCAACGGATTATGTACGTGCCAATGCGGACATGGATGGCGGTATCACAGGTGTCATGAAAATTGCGGCGATTGCGGAGGCCAGTGGGCTGGATGTCGAGTTGCATGGCGGTGGACTGGCCCATCGTCATTGCATGGCCTCCATTCGCAATACCAACTATTTTGAGTTGGGTGTGGGTATCGACAAAGTGCGTCATACCAAAGCCTTGATTTACCCTGACCGACAGTGGCTAGATGAAGTCGATTCGGTGGATGCGCAGGGATGTGTAGATGTGCCGGAAGGGGTTGGTTTGGGGGTGCCGATGGATTGGGAGTGGATCAATGCGCATAAGACGGGTGAGGTCGTCTTTGAGTAAGGCCATTCCACAAAAATAATTACCCAAGATTCGTTCAGTCAGCACGCCCACGTGCGGGTTTTATAGATACGACCCGCACGTGGGCGTGCTGACTGAACGGGTATTTTATTCTGTGAAAGGGCCTAAATATACCTACTCCTTAAGGCCAAATGGCTCCAAAATCACCGACGCCTGAAAGAGCAACATTTCAAAGTCTTCATCCGATCCTGAGCTTCTCGCAGGATACAGGTTGTTCTGTTCAGGGTAGAGCATCAATGTATGTGTCTCATCGCCCACTAGTGTCACCATCAACCAGACATCGCCAAGCGGTGTGTCACTGTACCGATACCGATGTGCGGAGAGGTAGCCCAAAAATTGTAGCATGAATGTGATGCCTTCGTTGTTCAGCGTTGTTGACGGTTCGCCCGCAGCCAATGCCCATCCTGATTCATTGCGTATCACACGTACGGTTTGTAAGACGCCAGCTTGTTCACGCGCCACTGTAATAGTGTGAATACTATCTGGGTCAAATCGTAGTACAATCTTATTGCGGAAGGCATCGGCATTGCGATCAAAAAGGTCACGCAGTGTACCCGTTGCCTGTAAAATCCGTTCGTCGTTGGGCAGGCGCACAAAGGTGTGTCCGATGGTGGCAGCACGTCGGCCAATGTCAACCACGCGCAGCGATGTATCCCCACCCTCAACCATTACGCGCACACGATTGGCCTCATCCAGTTGATAACGTGCGGGGTCATCTGCCACCGAAATCACATCGCTGATCGTGAGGTTAGAGAGCGTTGTCAGGATGGATTGCATCGTATCCGCATCGGCTGGATAGTCACCCGGCGAGACCGACCATTCAGTCGTTGTTTTGTTGAGGGTAATCAACCCTTCTGGGTGCTCAATTGTGATGGATGTGACCTCTTCCTGCGCAAACGGAGATAGTATTGGCAAGTCATAGGAAATACCGTCATTGGGTCGCAATGCTAGATAAACAAGAATGACCAAACTGGCGATGCCAAAGACGAGAATGGTTGCAATATGTTGACGCTGTGTACGACGCATTAGCGACCTCCCCCTGTAAACATTCGCTGAATACGGCGGCGTCTGGCACGATGGAGCAACCACACGACAACACCAATCAGGATGACAATCGCTGGCAACCCCACCATGTTGAAAGTCCTCGTTAGCCCACGTACAAAAGGTGTCGTCTCGTTAAGTACACGAAAACGTGACCCTTTGACACGCATCTCGGCAATCCCCTCACGCCCATTCATAAAGTCAAGCATATTGAGTACAAACAGGGCCGTAGGCGAGCGACCTTCGGGGTCAATCAGCGACTGATGTAGTGTCATAGAGCTACCCATGACGATGAGCTTGCCGCCTGAGCTTCGTGGCAGGAACGATTCATAGGATGAAATCACTGTGTCGTCTAATAATGGCGAGTCTGTTGAACTTGACTCATCGGTGTCTACAGAAGGCAGTGCTGGCAGGTCCTTGTCCGCAAAATAGCTTTCAAATGACCCTTCCAGCAAATAGGCAATGGTATATTGAGACTGCTCTGATGCAGGTGGTGGTTGCGATTCGGCAGGGTTTTCGTAATTGGGGTCGTCCTCAATGACCCATGCCTGCTGTGATGACCGGACCAGTGGATAAGCGGTGACACCATCGGGCAGCGTATCTGTCAACTCAACCGTATTCACATTGAGCAGTGTGATGTTATCGAGTTGGCGCAGGAAGGAAAACTCAGGATTGAGCTGGTCCTGGCTGATGCGTGGGGCGGAGTAAACAGGAATTTGCACAGCATTACCATTGGGGTTGACATCGTTGACCACATAGGACTGTTCGTCGAGCAGATAATTGGCTGTCAGCCGAACGCCGTAGTGTTCAATCAGCTTCTCGATACCCGTTTCACGTTGCCAATACATGGATTGGTTGCTCGCAACCTCAATATCATAGGCATCGAGCAGCAGAATCAGTGAGCCGCCACGCATCAAGAATTGGTCGAGTTGGAAGAGATCGTAGTCGCTGAACTCAGTACGTGGTCCCGCCACCAATACCGTCCGTATGCCATCGGCAATTCCTCTCTCGGCCAAAAAGCCACTAATTTCATATTCACGGGTGACGGCCTGATAGAAATGAGTCAGATCAGGCAGAATCATGGAGGCATCAGGGTTCGCTCCTCCCCCACGAAAGCGCGGTGTGCCATTGCTTGCCAAATAGCCGATGGTCTGTTGAGATGATAATGCGGCATCCAAATTGACCTGAATTTCCTGTCGGAGTGTGTCTATCTCGACCAGCTTGTAGCCATTTTCGCTGGGACGAAGCAGGTTGAGACGAGTCAGATTATTCCCCGTGTTGATGACAACCGTTGCATAGGCTTCTGTCTCCGGTGCTGCCGAATCATCTGCGGGCGTCAATCGCAACGACGGCAATTCCAACGCACGAGCAGCATCTTGTACGTCGTCATCAATACTGGGATCATGTAAAGAGTAGCGAAGTTTATCATAATACTCACGATTCAACGACCCAACCAATTCCTCTAGCGCGTTCGGGAACTGCTCAAATTCAGACGAAAGTAAATTAAAGGCGGACGATAAGTACAGCTCAATCTCAAGTGGCTCAGTGCGTGAGAGCAAGGCCGTGCTACGTTCCGTCAAGGCACGGATGGTTGTCGTCAAGTCATATTCAAGCTGCTCTGCCGATGTCACAGCAGGCAAGGTCTGTGCGCTATCGCCATAGAGGATGGCAATGCCCATATAGGCGTTGGTCAGCTTGAGTTCATCCTCTTCCACCTGCTGAATTTGAATGGGAAAGATGCCATAACGACGCGCCAGCTTTTCATTCTCACTCAGTTCTTGGTCACTATCTTGGTTGAGCGATGCTTCCGGTTGGCTCATGGCATAGAAGGCATAGTTAAATTGCATCGGATTTGTGAGCGCATAGGCACTGAGCAGGTCGCGCAGACTTTGCTCGACATTGTTATACGGTGCGGGCAGATTGCGTGAAAAGAAGACACGCACGGTGACAGGCTCTTGTAGCGAGGCAACGGTATCGCGGCTGATGGGTGAGAGCGAGTGAATTTGGTCTTGGGTGAGGTCGATGCGTGTAAACAGCGTTGCCGATGCGATGTTGACCACAATCAGAAAGAACAGGAATGTGGCTTGAGCCGCGAGTTGTAAACCGATAGATAGCTGTTCCCGCCCTTTGAACGTGGGTGGGTCCATGACCAGCAGTGTCGCAAATAGTCCTACGATGGTGAGCGTCAAAAAGTAAATCAGGTCACGTGTATCAAAGACACCCTTGGCAATCATCTGGAAATGCGAATCTGCGCCAATCGCTTGAAATACTCCGGTCAGTGTCCCCGGCAGAAAGAGCAACATGCGATCAATCATGCTCAGAAAAAGCAGCAGGGCGATACCGATGATATAGGCCACAATCTGATTTTTGGTCAGCGATGAGGCCAGCAAGCCAATGGATGTATACGCCGCTGCCAATAAAAACGCACCGATATAGCCACCAAGCACGGGACCCCAATCAAGGTCGCCTATTCTTGAGATAAATATCGGATATGAGACCGTTGGCAACAACATCACTATCACCAAGGTCAATGCCGCCATAAATTTGCCCATGATTACAGCCGACAGCGGCAATGGCAGCGTTCGCGTAATTTCATAGGTGTTGCTGCGATATTCATCGGCAAAGAGACGCATGGTGATGGCGGGAATGATAAAGGCTAATATCAATGGTAAGAGTGAGAAAAAATCTCGCAAATCGGCGCGGTCTTTGAGAAAGAATGGAGAGAAAAAGAACCAGCCCGCCACGACTAGAAAGATGGCGATGACAATGTAGGCAACGGGTGAGAGAAAGTAATGGGCAAATTCCCTCCTAAATATCAACGGCGTCTGCCAACGATTAACGACCATCAATTCTCCCCTTCACCTGCTGATGCCCTGTCAACGCACGGAAGACATCCTCCATTGAGTGTCCCTCCACATTGAGTGCCAGTAGCATCCATTCCTGCGCCCGAATGGTTTGATAGACCCTTCGCCGCGCTGATTCCGTACAGACAACTCGTACTGTCATCGCATCCCCATCACCGTGTTTTTCTCTGCTGACCGAGGAGACCCCTTCTAACGATAACAGTGCTTTTTGAACCGCTGGATAACGAGCATTCTCCAATGTAATATGCAAAATCACACCCGCCTGTAACGACTGCTTTAGCTCACCGGGTGTACTGTCTGCCACAATTTTGCCGCGATTGATAATCACGATGCGGTCACAGATGGCCTCGGCCTCACTCAAAATGTGTGTGGAGAAAATCACCGTCTTTTCCCTGCCAATGTCTTTGATAAGCGCACGGATTTCCACAATCTGGTTAGGGTCTAATCCCGATGTCGGTTCATCCAAAATTAGAATCTCGGGGTCGCCCATAATAGCATGAGCCAGCCCCACGCGTTGGCGATATCCGCGCGACAGTTCATTGAATGCCTGATGCATGACATCGTTTAACCCACAAAGGTCGGCAACACGACGAATTTCAGACTCAATCTCACGCGCAGGAATAGCACGAATACGCGCCACATACCGCAGATAATCATAGGCCAGCATCTCTGGATAAAATGGAGCCGACTCTGGCAGATAGCCAATCGACTGTTTGCCTATCAACGGCTCTTCTTGGATATTTTCGCCTGCGATTTGGATAGAGCCAGCCGTTGGTTGAAGATAGCCTGTTACCATGCGGATGGTCGTGCTTTTGCCTGCACCATTGGGACCGAGCAGGCCAAGAATTTCGCCTTGGTTGACGGAGAGGTTGATGTTGTCAACGGCAAGGTGGGAACCGTAGTATTTGTTTAGATTTGTGATTTGGATCATTGAACCTATGAGGTAGAAACGATTGGTGTATATACTGATACAGACAAACATGGTTAGAAGAACATGTATCCGTGTTTGTCCGCATCAGTTATGTATTTAGTCCTCGACGCTCTCTGTACTGTCGTCAATATCATCTACAGTATTCTTTTCAACAGCTTTTGCCTTTTGCAGAAATGCCTCAATGTCTTCAATGTTGAACTGTGTCATGATATCATCTGGCTCAAACTGAGCAGTCACTTCCTCTGCCGTAAACTGCGAGAGTACTTCCTCTGGTTGAAACTGAGCCGTCGCTCCCTCTGCCGTAAACTGAGAAAGTACCTCCTCTGGTTTGAATTGTGGAATGACCTCCTCTGGTTTCATTCGCGCAACAATTTCACTGTGTGGTATGCCACTTAACCGCTCATCAATACTCACCGCAGCCAATATCCTTCGGTCATACGCTTTTACTAACGGTCGAAAGACATCTTGTGCCAATAGTTCTTCGCGCACGGCCAGTACTTCTTCATAATCGTCTTCAACCAAATTTTTTACTGCATCCATAATATCTCCCTCTTGAGCAAACACTAAATTGATAATCGTTTTGACCACATAGCGCAACTTTGGGGCAGCGTCGGTAAAACGTCATCTACCAAATACTGTTGTGCTTCCGTCTTAGGGTCTTGACGCGAAGCAAACATTTTGGCATAGGCGTTATAAGGCGCATCGCTCAACTCATTGAGTATCAGTAGTGTCACCTGTTTCATCATCAAATGGGAACTACGGTACACGCCATTGTGGTCTTTTTGCTGATAGCCCAAGTTATCCAACAATTCTTGATTTGGCGTGATAGAACTGACCAGAAACGTTTCGACCGCTGACCGCTCTAATTTGTGTTTATCACGATAAAACGCATCATACCCCAGTGTCTTTTGAAATGCCATCAGGTTGGCCGATTCTGTATACTTGAACTCCAGAATCAGATGATACGCTTGACTATCGCGCACACCATTGGGCATCCGCGCCCGTTGCGCATTCGTCCAGAACTTGTTTTTATCCCACTGGAGGACCACATCGGCCTGCGGCGGCTCGGTCATGACTTTATACTCGGCGTGAACTTGGACACCCACAGGTGTCAATAATTTGTCGAGTAGCAATGCAAAGTAGAGATGCCAAGGTGTATACTTTTTATTGGTTGATGCCATCGAGTTCCTTCTGTGATGTTTGGCTTGTTTGATTGGTCGGGCTGTATCATGTTGGGTGACAATCGAGCTTAGACAAATTTATCATAAGTTTAGATCATAGGCAAAACAGCTTGATTCGTAGATTATCTATGTTCAGAAAACATGGGAAAAGCTCGGTTTCTGCGTGACGCGAGTGTTGACCAAGTCCAAAGTTAACCACTGTTCATTATCATCTTCGTCTTTTCAATTTCTTTGTCCAAGCCAAGCTCTTCAAAGATAGCGATGGCTTGGTCGAATGCATCCGTTGCATCTTCATCCTGCCCCTGCACTTGGTAGACTTCAACCATTGCACGCCAACCATATGCCTCTAAATAGCGGTCTTGGTTCTGCTGTGTGAACTCAATGGATTGTTGAACGTATTGCTCTGCCTCTTGCGGGTTCCCCTGTCGGAGCAGAGCTGTGCCCATTGTACGCAACCCATCAGGGAAAACAGATGTGTCTTTTTCATGAATGACCAGTTGTGCAAAGTTTGCAGGGCGTTGGTCATGGTTCCGTCCAAAAGGGTCTAACACAGGAGTGGAACCGGGTCTGGGGGAAGCTGCAACGGATGCATTCGACCAAGCCATCGCTATCTTTGAAGAG
>JBCCFC010000495.1:0-9157 GCA_039029935.1 Chloroflexota bacterium | reverse complement strand
CAACTGGAGCACCAGGCCCAGTGGGTGACACAGGAGCGACAGGTGCGCCAGGACCAGTAGGTCCAGCAGGAGCGACAGGTGCACCAGGACCAGTAGGTCCAGCAGGACCTCCAGGAGCAACTGGAGCACCAGGTCCCGTAGGTGACACAGGAGCGACAGGTGCGCCAGGACCAGTAGGTCCAGCAGGTGCAACAGGTGCGCCAGGACCAGTAGGTCCAGCAGGTGCAACAGGTCCTCCAGGACCAGCGGGAGCAACTGGAGCGCCAGGACCAGCAGGCACAAGCTGTTGGGACACTAATGGCAATGGTGGTGCTGACGCCAGCGAAGACCGCAATGGTGACGGTCTCTTCAATGCATTCGATTGTATTGGAGCGACAGGAGCGACAGGTGCGCCAGGAGCGACAGGTGCACCAGGAGCGACAGGTGCACCAGGACCAGCCGGACCTCCGGGACCAGTTGGTGCAACAGGTGCAGTTGGTCCAGCCGGACCTCCGGGACCAGTTGGTCCAGCAGGTCCTCCGGGCATCTCGCCAGCAGCGCAGGCAGGTCCTCCGGGAGCCACAGGCCCAATTGGACCAGTCGGTCCAGCAGGTCCTCCGGGGCCAGTTGGTGCGACAGGTGCAGTAGGTCCAGCAGGACCTCCGGGACCAGTTGGTGCAACTGGTGCAGTTGGAGCGCCAGGTCCAGTAGGTCCAGTAGGACCGAAGGGTGACACAGGAGCGACAGGTGCGCCAGGTCCAGTAGGACCTCCAGGAGCTACAGGTCCGGTTGGCCCAGTTGGTCCAGCAGGCCCAGTTGGTGCAACGGGAGCCACAGGAGCGCCAGGCATGAGCTGTTGGGATACCAACGGCAATGGCGGTGCTGACGCTAGCGAAGACCGCAACGGTGATGGTCTCTTCAATGCATTCGATTGTATTGGAGCGACAGGAGCCACAGGTGCAGTTGGTCCTCCGGGACCAGTTGGTCCGACAGGTGCGGTTGGTGCAGTCGGTCCAGCGGGTCCAACAGGCCCAGTTGGTCCTCCAGGCCCAGCGGGTGTCACAGGTGCGCCAGGCATGAGCTGTTGGGACTTGAATGGCAACGGTGGTGCTGATGCCAACGAGGATCGCAACGGCGATGGTCTCTTCAATGCATTCGATTGTATTGGAGCGACAGGTCCAGTTGGTCCAGCAGGACCTCCAGGACCTCCAGGTGCAACAGGTCCAGTTGGTCCTCCAGGACCTCCAGGAGCGGGTGGTTCACTGCGCATTACACGTGTTCACGTTGTAAGCCCAATGAACAACAGCGGCTCTAAGGACCTGACAGTATACTGTCCGGCTGGCTATTCTGTATTGGGTGGTGGCGCAAGCGTAGATAGTGCTTCTATCGACGACAAGCTGCTCTCCGTACAGGAAAGCTACCCAATCTCTGACAACTCATGGCAGGTTCGTGTTGTACGCACAGGCAACTGTGACTGTTTCAACTACGACTGGCAAGTCACCGCTTGGGCGATTTGTGGTGAGGTTTCACGCTAAGGTGTGAACATCAACAACACGCTTAGTCATCAGATGCATCTGATGCGCTGATGGCTAAGTGGTGAGGAAAGGGCGTATTGGTTTCAACGACCAATACGCCCTTTTTTATTGCATAGGAAAGTATAAAGTCAGCTTGTCAGCTTGTCAGCTAGTCAGCTTGTCAGCTTGTCAGCCAGTCAGTCAGCTAGTCAGCTAGTCAGTATGCTGAAATGCTGAAGTGCTGAAATGCTGAAGTGCTGAAAGCTTTTCCATTGTTGCTTTTTGTGTACCGCACTGACGCGGCGTAACACAGAATGCCAATCTATGTGTAGTAAGCCACCTTCGATCCTAGTTTGTGACGGATGCTCAGTAAAACAAATTGCCAATCTGTGCGCAGGTAAACAACCTGAGATATTGGCCTGTGATAGATGTCTAGTACAATAGAATGCCAACCTGTGTGCAGGTAAACAACCTGCGATACTGTTCTGGCCGATGGTGGATGCTCAGTAGAACTAACTGCCAGTCTGTAGGCAGGTAAGGCCACCTGTGGTTCTGCTAGAAATCGTGGGTGTACTCACCCACGATTTTCAGAGATGTGATTGCATGTACATACAAAAAACAGTATCACAGATTGTCTATCTATGGGCTGACAACACAACAGATAGACAATCCGTGATACTGTTTTTATATTTTCCTATGCAATAAAAAAAGGACCACTGGCATTCACCAGTGGTCCTTTCTCTAACGACTTATTTAACCATGATTATTGAACGTCAAAGCTAACAACATCGCCTGTTTCTTTTTCAACAATAACGGTTGCGGTTTGCTCGCCATCGCTGAGTTCAACAACCCAGACCTCAACCCCGTTGCGTTCATCCGGTGTTGCCACTTTCTCTGCAATTTCACCATCAAGTAGGTTATCCCCTTCAACCAATTCTGTCGCGATGGCAATCGCTCCCCGTGCATTCACACCACGTGGTGTACTCTGGCTACGGGCTACGCTGCCTGGGCGTGTCCCTAGCTCAACATCAACACTGATGGCTTGACCGTTTCGCAGAATGCTGAGGGTCACAATATCACCAGGACTGGTCTCTGTTACAAGATAGCCCACCAAATCCTCAAACTGGCGTACTTGTTCACCATTGATGGCGGTGATGATGTCACCTGCAACATCGATTTCGTTGCGAGCATTGCGTTCGCTGCCCTCGACACCCGCATCGGCAGATGGACCACCGGCAATCACACGGTCTACATGGATACCTAGTAGGTTGTCATCCATACCCAGCACTTCTGCCACGCGGGATGAGATGCTCTGACCACTGATACCCAAGTATGAGTAGTTGAATGCACCATCGTTGATGAGTGCAGGCACGACCCGTTTGACAATGGAGACCGGAATGGTGAAGCCTACACCAGAGTTGCTTCGGACTGCCGACTCAATTGCAAAGTTGACACCGACAACCTCACCCTGCAAGTTGAGCAGTGGACCGCCAGAGTTGCCTGGGTTGATGGCTGCATCTGTCTGGATGACATCGGGCAACGTATAACGTGCTGACCCTGTATCACCGACAGGCAAACCACGACCCATTGCACTGACAATACCTGTGGTCATCGTGTTTGCCAAGCCAAAGGGATTGCCCATTGCAATCACTGTGTGTCCGACACGCAGCGCATCTGCTTCCGCCAATGGCAATGGACGCCACTCATAATTGTCCGGTGGTGTCACCTTGATCACGGCCAAGTCTGCCTGTGGGTCTGTGGCAATCACTTCCGCATCTGCCCAGAAGCCATTGTGAAAGACAACTGTTACCTCTTGGGCATCTTCCACCACGTGATTGTTGGTCACGATGTGTCCGTCGTAGTCATAGATGAAGCCAGAACCTTGACCACCGGATGGGGCACCCTCTTGCGGGAAGCCGCTAATTGGTGCTGCTCGGTTCAATACTTGAATATTGACAACTGATGGTGCAATTTGGTCATAGAGATTGGCAAGTGCCTCTTGGTCGGTGAAGAGAGACACCGAAGACTGCATGGCGGGTGCGCCTGTTGTTACAGGGAGAACCCGGGCAGGTGCATCGGTTGCGCTTACCGACGTGATGTTCATAATCATCGGACCGTAAACGGCGCCAACAACCAGTGCCGCTGTAACAATAGAAGCGACAAATATTCTGGGCATCCACTGCGCCCGTCGCTTGGCATTCTTTTCGCGGTTCGCTTTTTCCCATTGCGCCTGAAATTCATATTGTGGTTCGTACATTACTGTATACCTCCTGAAAAGTTTGTTCCTTAATCAATTGTATTGAATGTTTCTTTATTTGCATGAAGGTTCATGAAACATTCAACTCATAATCTCATACTTACATTAGCTTTTTGATTATGTGTTGTTGGTTTAAACTATAGCGGGGTTTTATGAGAACCACCTGAAAGATATATAAAAAATTGCTTAAAAATTTTCTGAGAAAAATGAGAAAGCTGACATTGGCTTTTGGATGATGCAACAGCCAGCGTCAGAAGTACTTATTCCTTATAAGACGGCTCTTCCTCATCAAGGATTGCTTTCAATTCGTTGAAGTGTCCATCTGCCATTCGGTGGTATTCCAGCCATTGGTCACAGGCTTTTTGCGCTATATCATCAGGCACAATGGCAAGTTCTTGGCGCGTTGAGAGGGCCAGTACCTGCACCTCTGCTGCCTTTTCCAAATAGTACAACTCATCAAAGGCCTGAGCAACCGTTTCGCCCACGACCATCACACCATGATTGCCCATAAACAACACACTTTTGTCCTTACCCAATAGACTCGCAACGCGTTCTCCCTCTGCATCGTCCATGGCAAGACCATTATAATTGTAGTCATAGGCGATGCGATTATAAAAACGACAGGCATTTTGATCCGTCATCAAAAATTCAAAATCTTTTAGACAGGAAAGAGCCGTTGTATTGGGCATGTGGGTGTGTAGCACACAGCGCGCATGGGACACATGTTTGTGCAGATGCCCATGCAGATACCACGCCGATGGGTCTGGTGCATCCTCTCGCTCCATGGTGGCTTTGTCATCGGCATTGACTAGCAGTAGTTCACTTGCCTTCACCCGTGAAAAATGCCGCGCACGTGGATTGAGCAAAAATTCTTTGCCATCATCTGAGACCGCAACACTAAAGTGATTGGCAACTGCCTCGTGAAAGCTGTATCGTGCCGCCCACCGAAAGGCTGTTGCCAAATCCATACGTAATTGTTGTTCTTTGTCCATTGTTATGGTTCTCCTTCAATAAAGTTTTTGTTGCATAAGAAAGTGTAAACTAGTAAAACAGATTGTCTATCTTCTGTATTTCCAGCCCGCAGATGGGCAATCTGGGAGACTGTTTTTTTCAGCGATCTGCAAACTTAATAGAATGCTCGTATTGTATTTGATGCCGATATAAATGACAACTTGAAAAATGGGTATGCATAGGATGAAATTGCAAGCTGTTAAAAAGATGACAAACGCATACATTTTTGTGGACAGTGGAACCATTTATGTGATCACTTCGTTAGCTAAGTACTCATTCATTCACATCAAGGTAAGCAAACAGCTTTCTACGGGCTTCTTCTGCATCACTTCAAATAGCCATATTTAATGTAAACCAACTTATCTTACGAAAGAATTACGCTAAATGCAGGTCATTTAGTCTATTAATCATGCGTCGTTACGTCATTTGTCCTATTGACAGCAAATTGTCATCTTTCTTTGGATAATTTCATGATACACTAAAAACCAAGAAGAAATTTGGATGTTCAGTGTTTAAGAAAATGTTTTATACAATTATAAAACGACTTTCATAAACCAGAATCATAATCAATCGCATCAGAACCAAATTAAGTCTTTCAGATGCACATCCAAAATGACCGTTGACGCAATCACATCGAAAGGCCAAACCAACCTAGCTGGACCTTACATAAGTACAAACGTCTCACACTGTAGACATAGAGGAGTCGAATGATGGAAAATAGTCAAATCTTAATCATCTGTTTAGCCAACTTTTTAATTGTTGCTCTTGCATCAAAAGAAATCGGAAGATTACTAACCAAAATCAAATTACCTCTCATCAGCGGTTTCTTGATGGCTGGCGCATTGGCAGGACCTTTTGGACTCAACTTGATTACAACCGATGCTGTCGAGCGATTAGGATTTATTGACGAGATTTCATTGGCCGTCATCGCTTTTGCCGCAGGCAGTGAACTCTACATGAAAGAGTTGAAAAGCCGGCTCAAGAGCATCATGTGGATTTCAGTGATGAATGTTCTCTTGATTCCAACATTAAGCGGACTTGCCATATTCTTGATGTCTGACTTTATTCCATTTATGAGCGTTATGCCAACTGGCGGTCGTATCGCTGTCTCACTTCTGGCTGGTGTCATCCTGATTGCACTTTCCCCTTCCTCAACCATCGCCCTCGTCAGCGAACTCAAAGCCAAAGGCCCCTTTACCAAGACCGCCTTGGGTGTCACAATGGTCATTGATATTGTTGTTATTGTTCTGTTTGCCATCAACTCATCTGTTGCCAACGCTGTTTTGACCAATGTTGGTGTCGATTTGGGATTCATTGCACTGTTGGGATTTGACTTGGTATTGTCTGTCGCACTTGGGTACGCTCTGGGTAAATTCTTGCAATTGACACTCTCACTTAAGTGGAGCAACCATGCCAAAGCATTCATCATTATCGCTTCTGGCTACGGCGTTTTCGCTGGTGCACACTGGGTTGCTGACATGAGCTACCAAACATGGGGTCTCAAAATCCATTTGGAATCATTGCTGGTTTGTATGGTTGCTAGCTTCTTTGTCACCAACTATACCAAATTCCGCCACGACCTGGAACATATCATTCACGAAGTTAGCCCAGCCATTTATCTTGGCTTCTTCACACTGACAGGTGCAGCGTTGCAACTCGACGTAGTTGTCGCAATGATGTCTATCGCTATGGCAATCTTTGCCATCCGCTTGGTTATCCTCTTCACCGCTTCATACACAGGCGGTGTTCTGGCTGGCGAGCCTGCACAGTACAATCGTTTGGGTTGGATGACCTACATCACACAGGCAGGTGTTGGCTTAGGTCTAGCCAAGGGTGTTGCGGTTACATTCCCAGAATGGGGTGGTGCATTTGCAACACTGGTCATCTCAGTCATCGTCATTGGTCAATTGCTTGGGCCTCCATTCTTCAAGCTGGCAATCGGTCGTGTTGGTGAAATTAATGCTGGTAACGATGCTAGTGAGCACGAAGTTGATGAGATTTACAAAGGCGATATTGTTTCATTACCACAGGTCAACCCACAACCGACAATGGCCGCAGCCCGCAAGATGTTGGGTGAGGGAAAGGCCGCAACCGTCGCTCGCATCAAGTCTATTCAGCCGGCTGCGAGTAACGAAGCTGGCGCAATGATGGCCTCTTCCAACTCATAAACAAAACAATTAACAACTTCGCTAGAGACTAGCGATAATATCCGACTTCTCAAACGGGGAGAATAGAACGCAAATGTTCTATTCTCCCCGTTTTACTATTGGTGATCTATACAGATCACGGTATACTTATGGTGCAATGTCGTGCATTGATACTCAGTGGACGCCATACATTCTCTATCACTGCTGCTCTATGAAGGTTTATCTATCAGTTTATTACATTTTGACACATCATCAGGAGTATACACATGAAATCATTTAGCGCATCAACAACCATTAACGCAACACCAGAAACCATTTGGGCGATTTTGACCGATGGACCGAGTTATCCAGAATGGGATCCAGGCATGATCAAGCTCGAAGGCACTGTGGCCGCAGGCGAGAAAATCGTTGCTCACGCCAAAATTAGCCCTGACCGCACATTTCCTGTCACAGTATCAAACTTTGTGCCCAACGAGACCATGACGTGGTCTAGTGCGATGCCACTAGGCTTGTTCTCTGGCGCACGCACGTTCACACTAACACCCAAGGGCGAGGGTATCACCGAAGTCAGCGTTCGTGAAGAGTTCAAAGGATTGCTGTTACCGTTGATTGGACGCACGATTCCTGATCTGACAGAATCGTTTGAGGCATTCGTGGCTGGATTAAAGAGCCGCGCAGAACAAGGCTAAGGAATGGCAATTAAATAACGTACCCATTTAGATTAGAGCCGCACGGGGCGTGCTCACTGAACGTGTGTACGTTAATTAATCGCTATTCCTAAACATATTAGGAGTCGTTAATCAAGGGTGTAATGGCAATGCCATGTGCTTGTCCTTACTATGAATGGACAATGGAATGGGTTGTGGACCAATTAGAAGGGGTTCAAAATGACAGCAAATGCCAAGGTCAAAGAAAACTCTAAAAAACTTAATTTTAAAGAATGTACACTACAAAAACTAGAGAAAACATTTGGTTTGGAGCAAGTTGAACAGATGTTAGCATTGACTGAATGGCTATCAACCCAGCCCGACGATGTAGATGGTAATATCTCAGACTATGATCGCCAAAAGCTCTTGCATCTACAAAAAAGGCTGATTGCACATGTTCATGATTGGAATGAGGATGAATTAGCCTTTGGCTTCATTGCACCATTGCTGTCATTTGTGGATTACTCAGATAAAAAATTTAATTTTTTCACCCAACGTTCATTTACAGGTATCGTGGACAAAGTGGTTTTAAGTGGTAAACCAGACGGTATAATTGCATCTGGTAAGCGTGTACCAGAGAAACCCTATTTCTGTTTTCAAGAGTATAAGCGAGAGCAGGACCCGGAAGGAGATCCTGCGGGTCAAGTACTGGCGGCCATGTTAGTTGCACAGGAGCTAAATGACCAGGAACATCCTATTTATGGATGCTATGTCAGAGGCGTCAATTGGTATTTTATTGTGCTACAAGGCAAAGAGTATTGTATCAGCCTACCCTATCTGGCCGTCCGCGAAGATATTTTTACAATAGTCATCATCTTAAAGGCCTTGAAGTCCATTATACGTGGCTTAGTAAAATAACAATAGATAGGATTGAATATATGCCATCAGACTATAATAATCACATCATCAAGACTGAGCGACTTGTATTGCGGCCCCTTGTACGCACAGATGCGGAGGACCTTCATGTTTTCTATAGCCATCCAGAAGCCATGCGTTTTATGGACTCACCACCACACACAACGCTTGCCCAAACCAAGGAGAAGCTTGCACAAGAATTAAGCCATTCCACCTTCAAGTGGGCCATCTGTCTGTCTGAAGACACAGAAGAAGGCGGGCCGGCGATTGGTATGGTTGGCTATATTGGCAACCCTGGTATTCCTGGGATGGGCTATTATTTACATCCCGATTACTGGCAACAAGGCTATATGACAGAGGCGGTACGCGCTACCTTAGCCTATGGCTTTTCACCATCAGGCATGGACCTAACACAGGTCGAACTGTGGATCAACGAGAAAAACATTGCCTCGCAACAGTTGGCACACAAAATCGGCTTTACGCGTCGAGGGCAATTCCGCATGAAATATCCACACGAAGCCAGTGCCCACGACAAATTGGTCTTTGTGTAATGGTCAGAAAGAGGGTGAACACGAACAGTTAGGCTCTTAGGTCACCCCGATAAAGGCCGGAGTCCACTCTGGTACAGTGCGGATTCTTACCTTCGTAGAAACGGATAAGCGAGCTGGTCAAACTGTTCAACCTGTT
>JBCCFC010000494.1:0-9183 GCA_039029935.1 Chloroflexota bacterium | reverse complement strand
TATAAATCCAGTATCACAGATTGACTATCTGTGACGCAGGTAGCCAACCTGCGATACTGCTCCTGTTCTTGAATAGGAAAGTATAAACCAGTATCACAGATTGATTATCTGTGACGCAGGTAGCCAACCTGCGATACTGCTCCTGTTCTTGTTGAATAGGAAAGTATAAACCAGTATCACAGATTGACTATCTGTGACGCAGGTAGCCCACCTGCGATACTATCCTTGTTCAGCGTTTCGATGGATCTGCTTACCGTGTAATCATCGGGAGATATAGCTTATGTGTGAATGTGTTGTTGCCACCAGTACCAATCTCATCCGTTGCCTGCATAACCTGCACACCAATCGGTCCATACTCATGCACAACGGGTATACCCTCAATCTCATTGGTTTCAACTTCATGTAACCAGTAGATATAAGAGACACCTTCCAAAATTGAGTTATCGACAAAGCTGTAGAAACCTCCCTCTTTGCCCTCGGGCATGATGAGATCGGTTGTGATGCGTACAGCCCCTTCACGCCCCCCATTGGTGCTGCGATAGAGATGGAAGCCGAAGGTGTCAATCTCTTGGCCTGTTTCCCAACGGATTGTAATGTGTCCATCACCCAAGGCAGCAGTAAAGCTCAGAAGCTCAATCGCGGTTGGATCGGCTGGATCATCCTGTGCAGGATTCTGGCTGAGTTCTTGGGTTGCATCATCTGATATAACCAAAGGGACAGACCCCGTTGTCGTGTCTGTTTCGCCTGGCGCAACGGCCACAGGTGTGCGCTCTTCGCCAAAACGATGCGCATCCAAGAATTCAAAGCCCTCTGGCGGGATATACTCAAGGCCATACTCATCCGGAATGACACAGCCAAACTCATAAAATCCCGTCTCATCAGTCACAGCCGTCGCGATCATCTCATTAAAGCGGTTGTACATGTTGACAACCATACCGCTGACACCCTCTTCATCAGCATCCTTCAAGCCATCACCATTGGTGTCGACCCAAACATAGCTGTTGACAAATGCCTCTGTGGTAAAGCCAGCGTTAATGCCTTCAACATCAACCCCAGACTCCAGCAAAAAGAGGTCCGTTTGTCCTTCCCAAGGATCAACATCGCTATCGGTCAACTCGTTGGGATTCTCCACCACGTTAAAGGTCGTGTAGACCAACTCCTCTGGTTCGTCAAAATCGAAGAAATAGGTTCCTGGCTCAAGCCCTTGAATTTCATACTCCCCATCGTCATTGCTCGTGGTTTCCGCAACCAGCAGCCCTAGCTCAGTGAAGACCTCAACATGAACTCCACCGATGACATCATCCGCAGGTGGCTCCTCGCTTTGTGCCGGAACATCGCCCCGATTGGCACGAACTGGCTGGCCTACCAAGTCTAAACGCCCGTCGCCATCAGCGTCATGCCATGTCAGACCGCGTACAGTAATACCTTGGGGGTTCTCATCCTGCATGTTTGACTGCATGTTCGCTTGTGAGAGCGTGTATGCAGAAGCAGGGTGTGGCAAGAGCAACCACACACAGAGCAATGCAATGCAAAAAACGGCATGATTTCGCTTCATCTCCACTCGCCCTAAATTCCTGATATAAGTCCTCATTTACGTGTGTCCCTTCCTTTATCCGCCTATCCCAGCGTAGACAAATCGACGCGGCGCAGCACAAAGCATGGCCTATAACATAACTTCTAGTCTAGCACATTGTAGACTGTAAGGTTCAGGACAAATGTCTGAAATCTATATCGGCGGTTCAATGTAGTTTTAATTGGTGATGCTTGAATTTTAGCCGTTTTCGGATTTGACAGTTTATCTATTCCATGTTATATTATTATTTGAATGTCGGGGCGTGGCGCAGACCGGTAGCGTGCTTCAATGGGGTTGAAGAAGTCGGAGGTTCAAATCCTCTCGCCCCGACCATTCAAACTTCTCACAATCAACTTCTACCAGTCATTTCTAATCATTATTTTTAAATAACAGATGTATCACAAACTAATAATAAAATCACAAAAATAATAATTTGAAATGATAGCACCAACAGAAACCATTGAATCATTACTCATATATGATGATCACCTCACGCCGGATGACGTTCGGCACTTTCAAGAGATTTCTCGCAGTTTGGCAATCACAGCCGATATTAGTCGGGCAGATATATTGATCTGTACCCAACTCAGTCCTACAGAAGCATTGGTTGTGCAACACGGTCAACCAAACTCAATTCTGTCACTCTATGATCATGAGATGACAGGTCATGTTTTGACACAAGAACAGCACCCATATCTCTTTCGGGCATTACGAAGTGGCTATATAGGCCGCAATCAGCGTGAATTCCGCAGCACAGGTGCGCCGATTATGCAGGATGTCTGGCCAGTATATTGCAAAAGCAAACTCAAACGAAGACAGGATAGGCAAACAAACCCAATCATTGGTGCAATGGTCATTGAGAGTAATATGATTGCCTTCGAGCGACATCGCCATCGACTTGTAGCCTTTCGCCGTGCGGTAATGTGGCTCCAGCAGATGTGTCTACGAGGTACGATTCGTAATGCTGAAAATCTAAGCCGTTTTAGCCTTTACGATGGTATTTATCTAATTGATCGAGAACGCAATCTGGTCTATATGAGTGGGATCGCGCTCAACCTATTTCGTTCGATTGGGCTGGCAAGCGATATTCGTGGTCAATTGGTCTCTACACTCGAAACCGCCGATGAATCCATTGTTGAGCAGGCATTCCAGCGCGACATCTGTATTGAAACACGCCAAGAGTCTACCGATGGCCGCATCTGGATGCGTAAGGCCATACCGCTGGTGGCACCGCGTCTCTTTGGACAACATTTTCACCCGCAACTGCTACGAATGCAAGAACCGCCACGTCTATCGTCCAGTTCTTTTTGGCGAAGGGCAACCAAACCAGAAAAAGAGGGTGTTGATGCGGTTTTGGTGCTGGTACATAATGCCACCGAGACAATTCGTAAAGAACGGGAACTCAATGTCAAATCAGCGATTATTCAAGAAGTCCATCATCGTGTCAAGAATAATCTGCAAACGCTCTCGTCAATTTTGCGGATGCAAGCAAGACGCAGCGCATCTGAAGATGCCCGAAAACAGCTCAACGAAGCCGTTCATCGTGTTTTTAGCATGTCGGTGATCCATGAATTTTTGAGTCAAGATGACAATCGCCATATCAACGTATCACGGGTTTGTCAGCAGATTGCCGACCAAATTACGCAAGTTGCCAGTCAACCAGGGCAAATGATTGATGTGCGCGTCACTGGCCCCAAAATTCATCTGCCCCCTGGACAGGCGACGACATTGGCCTTGGTGGTTAATGAATTGCTGCTCAATGCGCTGGAGCATGGGCTACAGCAACAACAACGAGGACGAATTACAATTGCGCTGCACGATGGTGGACACGAGGCAGAGCTTGTGGTTGAAGACAATGGTACTGGGCTACCCGAGGGGTTTGACCCAAACCAAAGCCAAAGTTTGGGCTTACAAATTGTACGAACCCTGGTGACGGATGATTTGAAGGGCCGCTTTACAATGGAGTCGATTTTGGATGAAGGGTTGCCTGTTGGCACAAGGGTTATGGTGACTTTTGCAAAGGTGTTTGCAAGTTAGTGGTCGGTATTCAGTAGGTCAGTATTCAGTAGATCAGTATTCAGTAGATCAGTTCCGATTACCGACACACCGATTACCGACACACCGATTACCGACACACCAATTATCGACACACCAATTACCGACTCACAGACTACTGACTTACATGGTTATACAAAGAAGGAGTACGTCTTGGAACGAACACGCATCATTATAGCAGATGATGAATCCCTAATTCGTATGGATCTCCGCGAAATGCTGAACAACTTGGGATATTTGGTTGTGGGCGAGGTGGGGGATGGACAGAGTGCTGTCAATCTGTCACGCGAGCTACGTCCTGATCTGGTGATTATGGATATCAAGATGCCCGACATGGATGGCATCGAAGCGGCAAAGCTGCTGACGGAAGAGAAGATTGCACCAGTCCTGTTGCTCAGTGCATACAGCCAAAAGGAATTGGTGGACCGTGCGCAGGAGGCTGGCGTAGCAGGCTATCTGGTCAAACCCTTTCGCGAGACAGACCTGACACCCGCCATTGAGGTCACACTGGCACGCTTCCGTGAGTTGATGATGCTGGAAAAAGAGGTCAAAAGTTTGACGGATGCGCTGGAAACGCGTAAACTTGTGGACCGTGCCAAAGGTATCTTAATGGAAACACACAAGTTGACCGAACAAGATGCTTTTCGCCGTATTCAAAAGATGAGTATGAACAACCGTCGCTCTATGCGTACTGTTGCCGAAGCCATTATCCTGGCCCATCAAGCACAGGAATAAATATATCTTCAGAAGTCCGACGTTTAGCAAAAGTTGGACTTCTATCAACTAGATTATCATTATGCGTTTATCAATTATCATGCCTGTTTATAATGAGCAGGAAACATTGGAAGAGATTGTCAAGCGGGTGCATAGCGTTGAGTTGGTCTTTGATGGTGAATTGTCAACCCAATCTGGCGATACTGCGGACCTTGTTCAGCTTGAAAAAGAGTTGATTATTGTTGATGATGGTTCACAGGATGGCACACGTGAAATTTTGAAACAGTGGGAAACTGAAAATTTTCCCAACATCAAAATCGTGTACCATGACAAAAATAGTGGCAAAGGGTCGGCTCTGCGCACAGGGTTTCAACATGCAACGGGCGATATTTTTGTCATTCAGGATGCTGATTTGGAATACGACCCACGAGATTATACAAAACTACTCAAGCCATTATTAGAAGGCCGCACCGATGTTGTTTATGGCAGTCGCTTTTTGGGCGGGACGCGCGAAGCCATGAGTTGGTCACACAATTTTGGCAATCGGCTGGTTACGTTTGTCACTAATATATTTTATGGCACATCTCTGAGTGACATGGAAACATGCTATAAATGTTTTCGTCGTGAGGTCATCGAGGATATGCCGCTCAACAGTCGAGGCTTTGAAATCGAACCAGAGTTGACCGCAAAAATTATCAAACGCGGCTACGCAATTTTCGAGACACCTATCACCTACAATGGGCGTAGCTTCCATGAAGGCAAAAAGATTAGCTGGCGTGATGGCTTTGGGGCGATACGTGCATTGGTGCGCTATCGCGTTTCAGATTAAGGTTGAAGAGTTGAAAGGGCGAAGAGTTGAAAAGTTGAAGAGTTGAAGAGTTGAATGATAACCAAATGAGATGTGTCGATTATTCGAGTTCTTCACTAATCACTGATCGTTCTTCACTAATCACTAATCACTCCTCACTCCTCCTTATTACACTCATCGGTTTCCTACTCCGCATACTTCTTCTGGACGGCTATCCATTTCGCGAAGATGAGGCTATTTATAGCTATTGGGCCTTACATGCATGGGACGTGGACCCGCTGTTCCTGACCGTCTGGCCGGATAAGCCGCCGTTATTCCTCTGGCTAGCATCGCTGGCCTATATACTGTTTGGCTTAACGGAGGCAAGTACACGGTGGCTTAACATCGCAGCCAGTACCCTGACGATTCCTATCACCGCAAAAATTGCAGGAACACTGACAGAAAAGAAACACACAACACAACTCATAGCAGCCCTTGCAATGGCACTCAATCCCTTTGCCATCAGCTTTGCACCAACTGCATACACAGACGCAATGCTAGTTTGCTTGGGGATGGCCTCCGTTTTGATGATGACACGCAGACACTATTTCTGGGCAGGTGTGTGGTTGGGCTGCGCAATTATGACCAAACAGCAAGGAGTATTGTATATACCGTTGGTGCTTGGATGTATGTATGTGGCGTGGACATCTCTGTTCACCAGAAAAGACCAAGATTGTCGAGTGGATAACCGGACCTACACAATCCGTGCAAGTCCAAGATTTCTTATTGGTATTCTATTTATCATCATGCCCATCCTCTATTGGGATAGTCTGCGCTGGGCTGTTGCCCCTTCGCCTTGGGACATGGCACAACGAAATTATGTTGCCATTACGCTCCTTGCTCCTGACCAGTGGTGGTCACGTTGGCTGGTGTGGCGTGACTTGCTTTGGTATCTCACAGCCAGTTCATGGGTATGGGGTCTTTTGGCGATCATCATCCTTGTGATTATAGCCGACAAAATTAGTAGTCTGAGTATACTGCCAGAAAGGGAGGGCGAGCGATTAAACCCACAAGAATTTTCTTTGCCCCTTCCTAGAAGTAGATATACAAGCTTATTTTTGCTTTGGGGATTGGGCTATCTTGCCATTCATATACTGACAACCATTCCAGCATGGGATCGCTATCTATTGCCCCTCGCCCCCATTGTGGCGTTGTTGATGGGTGTGATAGGCACATACCTTTGGTCAATCAAGCCTCCCGCCCTGCAAGGACGGGCTACGGGCCGAGAGAGAGTATCCTATATACTATCCCTTTTAGGGCGGCGGGCATTGCTGCTACTTATGCTTGTTCTTAGCATTCAGCCTAGCATCCAAGCTGCCAGTGGTCGCCTACCCATCGGTGGGGATCATGGAGCCTATGATGGCTATAGAGAAGCAGTACAATGGGTCAAAGAGCAACTCACCGAAGACGATGCTGTGCAGATTGTCCTCTATCATCGTGTACTGGGGTGGCATCATCGTTTCTATTTTTATGAAGAAATCCACAGAGGAGACATGTCATTACGCTGGTTTCCACACGAAGTTTATTTGGCCGATAACGCAGCCAAAACACCGCATCGTCGTCGCCTACTGATTACACCCCAGTGGGTTCCACTAAGAACACTAGAACTTCACCTGCAAATGCATCACCTGACACGCCAAGAAAAAGCTGTGTTTGGGGCATTTACCCTCTATGAAATTACACAGCCCATGGATCACAGGTGTGACTGGTGTCTTTGCCAACCCAAATCGACAATCTTTTCTGCTTTCATCTTTCAAGATGGGTCACAATCAGATACAATGTGCAAGCGTTAATTGCGTGGACACAATTAGCCGCTATACGGCATGGAATCACAAGTGGTGATTTCGGGACCTTCGCGAGGTGAGCATCGAGTCTCACTGGTACACAGAGGTTTGGTACTCACCTCGCGAAGGTCCCGAAGGTCCAACGCACGATAGAAAACAGTCACCAATCCATCAATTTACAGGTAGGATCACACTATGACAGCGCAATCTGATACACAAAACACAGCAGTGGAAAATTCACAAGAGGGGCAATTTCAAACTGCTCAAGTCTCAACCATCGCCTTTGGACACTTTGTCCATGATATTTTTAGCAGTGGATTTATCCCCACGCTGCTTCCCATCTTGAGGGAAAAATTACTGCTCAATTATGAGCAGGCGGGCTTCTTGGCCTTTTGTCTACAAGCCCCTGGTATCCTCAACCCGCTGATTGGCTACATGGCGGATAAAGTGAATCTTCGCTATTTTGTCATCCTTGCACCAGCAGTTTCGGCAACACTCATCACACTCAGTGGCATGGTGACAGACTATGTCACGATGGTCTTTCTGATGCTCTGTGTGGGCGTGAGCATCGCGGCCTTTCATGTCCCTGCGCCAGCGATGATAGCACGCATTTCGGGTAACCGCATCGGCATGGGCATGAGTTTTTATATGTTTGGCGGGGAAACAGCACGCACCATTGGCCCACTGATTGCAGTTTCAGCCATTACGTGGCTAACCTTTGAGGGCGTTTGGCGGCTATCGATTATTGCTTGGCTGACATCGGCCTTTTTGTTTGTGCGATTACGTCATATTGACGCCAGAGCAAATAAAAAGAACAACGCATCGCTCGACTCGTTCTGGCCTATTGCTCTAAGCGTATTTCCCCAAATACTCTTTATTTTTCTAGCTCGTGTGCCAATGTTGGCGGCGATTACGATTTATTTGCCGACATTTATGAAAGATGAGTTGGACAGCAGTCTGTGGCTGGGTGCAGGTGCATTAACCATTCTGGAAGGAGCAGGAGCAACAGGCATCATGTTCACAGGCTCACTGAGTGACCGCTTTGGACGGATATCCATGTTGAGAATCCTTTTGGTCGCTGCCCCCTTTCTGCTCTTTGCCTTTTTGCTCAGTCCAGCATGGGCACTCCCCGTTGTTCTGATTCTATTGGGATTCACGGCAATTACGCCTGCCCCAGTGCTAATGGCAATCATTCAAGACTATTTTCCAGATCACCGTGCCTTTGGCAATGGCATCCTGATGGCAATCAACTTTTTCCTGCGCGGCGTAGGTATCTGGGTTGTGGGCTTATTGGCCGATCAAGTTGGGCTGACCACTGCGTTCTGGTGGACTGGATTCTTGTATTTCCTCAGCATACCAGCGGTGATGATGTTACCGAAGGTGAAGTAGGTCGGTGTTCGGTAGGTCGGTGTTCAGTAGGTCGGTTGTGGCGTACTGAATACTGACCTACTGATGACCGACTTACTGATGACCGACCTACTGATTACAGTTTATTTCGCGGACAAACCGCGCCAACGCATAAACCGTTGCCCAGCAAAGCGCGTCTTGACGTGAAATCAACCCACCCGTCAAGACGCCAACTGCACCCTGCCGCTGCTTGGTATTGCGTTCGCCAGTCCATGCATCAATGGCATGACCCAACTCTTGTCCAGCGCGCACCTGTGCGGCCAATGGTTCGGGCAGGTGAATGCGTCCACCAGCACCAACACCGACGCGGCCAGCACGGTCAATCACAACCGCCCAGCCACTGGTAAACATACCATAGGGCGTGTCTACAACATTACCCTCCAACCCAATCCCTAAGTCGGTGTTGAGTTTTTCACGCGCCTGTTGCGCACGGTTAAGTGCCCCTTCAATGGCATCTTCATCATGCATAGGCTGATCAGATACACCTGATGAGACTTCAATACCGTTGACATAGACATCAGGCCATAGTTTGTATACCGCCTCACGGGCAGCTGCAATTTTCACTGGGTTTTGTGACCCAACGGCCACACGCTCGACAATCATTTCTGCATCCATTTCTGCAATGAAATCCTCTATGTTACCAGTATTCAGTAGGTCGGTATTCAGTAGGCCGGTATTCAGTATTCAGTAACCGACCCACCGAATACTGACTCACCGAATACTGACTCACCGAATACTGACTCACCGAATACTGACTCACCGAATACTGACTCACCGAATACTGACTCACCGAATACTGACTC
>JBCCFC010000493.1:0-9183 GCA_039029935.1 Chloroflexota bacterium | reverse complement strand
GATAAGGATTTAACAACCGTTGGTGGTATCGTTGATGCAGTATACTATGAAGTGACTGACCGAGAATCAGAAATGTCCAAAACATGGCGTGAATATATTGATCTGACCGTATCACGGGTGAATGAACAGTATGCCAAGCATATGCTACTTCACCTGAGCAAACATAACAAACGCTATTGGACACCAGCAGAGCTAAAAGAAGAATTGAAGATTGATTTACCAGAGGCTGATATTCAAAGAAGGCTACTGACATTGCATAAATCGGACCTGATTGAGTGGGGTAAAGCCGATATTGATTTCCGCGGGTTACAGGATGGTACATTAAATCTCATTTTGCGGAACCGCTATGGAAAAGAGATTGAGGGCTATGAGTCTGATTTAAAAGAGGAGTTCCGAGAGAAAAATACAGAGCTAAAAAAGCAGAATCGCAGTTTGCGTGGGTTGGTGAGCTATCTGGAAGGGATGTTGGCCGAAAATTTGTTGGCTGCCGAGCTTCGCTCAAAAAAACGAATACGTTTGTCTGAGTATTTTACCAATGTGCAGGATGACCGTGAGCTGAATTTGATTGACGTACGCGAACGAGCGGTATTTTACCGTGCGGATGGCAAAAAAGGCGATATTGATGTTCTTGCAAAGTCTAAGGATGGGCGCGAAGTGATGGTTGAAGTTAAAAAGCACAAAGAACGGATTGGGCAAAAGGTTGTGGAAGATTTTTTGGATAAAACGGTTGCTTATGCACAGCAATTTAACGTCACGGTGCTACCCACGTTTTTGTCTTATGGTGGATTTACTAAAGATGCAACAACTTTCTGCAAAGCGAATGGTGTTGCAATGGCAGAGGAAATTACATTCTTTGAGTTTGCGTAGCTAATGTACCGATTGACACAAACGCTTCTATTATTCTGTATCATCGCCAATTTCGCCTATCTAGTCTATCTCAGTGGCGATCCGGCTGAACTACTAGAAGATTGGGCATGGACGCTGGTCGTCTTTGCCTGTGTTCCCTATTTTCTGCTCTGGCTCTATAATCGTTATCAACGGCGTCATCTTGCAAAGAATTTGATTACACTCCTCACCGCTGTACTCATTGCCGCAGCAGGGACATATGTTTATTATGACATTTTTGTCCTCCACCCAACGCCCAATTATATCCAGTTGTTACTTCTCCTACCCGTTGTCCAGATTGCAGCCGTTTTTGTGTGTATCATCATCTCGTTTTTGGTGGCAAGGATTTTCCGCCGCTGGTGGCGATAAGCATAGCCCTGAAACTAGACTCAATTCATTGGAGGTATGAGAATGAATACAGAACGCGAGTTTAATATTTTTGGCCCCATCAATCCCAAGCGTCACTACCATGTGAATCGGATTGCAGCCAAGGCCGGGTTGCGTGAAAAAGTTGAAAAAGGCCGCTATTTTACCTTGACGGCGTCACGACAAACAGGGAAAACAACGATTTTTCGAGAGATTATTGCAGAGTTAACTGCTACAGACGAATACATTGGTATTCTGCTTAACTTTGAGGCGTTGATAGATTTTGAAAAGCCGTTCTTTTACGAAGAACTCGGCATGAAATTGGATGAATGGCGCGAGCGATATGCAACGGATGCTCCAGAGCCTACACCAATGCGTCATCATGGTGATTTTGCACGCTGGCTACGTAAAACCAGTCGTCAGTTGAAAAAGAAATGTGTCTTGATTATAGATGAGTATGAAGCGGTCTCAACCGATATCACAACGCCTATCCTATCTCAGTTTCGCAGCTTATATTTAGGGCGAGATGAGCCAAATGCATATAGTCCACATAGTATCCTATTAGTAGGCGTAAGTACAGTTCAATCACTGTTGGAGGGTACACAGTCTCCGTTTAATATTGCTGACCAATATACTGTACCCTATTTTAGTGAAGGTGAAGTCAAAGAGCTATTGGTCCAGCATACAGAAGCAACTGGGCAGATTTTTGAAGAAGGTGTCTTTAATCGTGTTTATGCACAAAGTGAGGGTCAACCTTTCTTAGTCAATCGTATTGGGCAGATACTCACAACAGAAAGCGATATTCCGATTGATCAGCCTATTACGGTTCAGTACTTTGAGATATCCTTGATTCGCTTGGTGAATGAAAATAACACACACTTCTCCTCGATTCGGTCCAAAGCCACTATGCACCGTGTGCGCGTACTCTCAGCGTTGTTCAGTTCAAAACGGTACTATGACTTCCAAGACGAAGTCACACAGGAGTTGTTGATGTATGGTGTAATGCGCACTGTTGCCAACGAACAGAACATTGAGTATGCGCGTATTGCCAATCCTATCTACCAGAAAATGTTGGTTAAGGCATTTGCGCCCACAAACTCTATCATTGAGCAAACAATCAATGGTTCCGTTTATCATAGATATTTGGTTGAAAACAATCTTAACTTTGATGGCCTACTCGATAGTTTTAAAGCCTTTATGGAAGAATACGGGATCCGTTTGCTCAAGAGCGAGGTGACACAACGACCCTTGGAAATCAGCGGACAATATTTGCTATTGAGTTACCTGACGGCTGCGCTCCAGTCCATCGGTGGCTATGCGACGATTGAGTCATTATCCGTCGCTGGTGAGCTAGATATACTGGCGTTGTATCGTGAGCAACGCTTTATTGTCGAAGTCAAGATTTGGTATGGCAATGCGCGCTATGAAGAAGCACAACAACAACTGACGCGCTATTTAAAGGCAGCAGGTCTGCCTAAAGGGTATCTTGTCATTTTTGATGAGAAGCTGGATCAAAATCTGGTTTTGCAAGAAAAGGGGAATGTGTTTGAGTTGGTTGTGGATGAGAAAGTGCTGCGTGTCTATTTGATTGGCATTTCGTTAGAGTAGACATTTATACATGGTATACAGCATGGAAGAGGAGAACCGTTCGAGCTATCGACCGACGTTCAGGCAGGGATGCCTAAGTTACTTTCTGGACAGGAGAAAATACGATTGATGAGAACTATTGCCTTTTGGACACTATTGATTATTGGTGGGGTTTTGCGCTTTTATAGCATTGACAGCAAAACCATGTGGCTGGATGAAGCCTTTAGTGTATGGGTGGCGAATAACACGCTGAGTGAACTTTTCGGCTGGTTGGTGCAGATTGACCAGCACCCGCCGCTTTACTACACACTGTTGCATTTTTGGCAGCAGGCGTTTGGTGATTTACAGGGAGAGGTGCGCGCATTCTCGGCATTGTGCAGCACACTTGCCATGCCATTGGTGTACTTGGCCGCACGTCGGTTGCTCAATCCCAACATTGCGTTGGTAACGCTGTTTATTTTGGCGTTGTCGCCTTTCCATGTGCGCTTTGCACAGGAGACACGCATGTATGGGCTGTTGACGTTGACCGTTGCGCTGGCACTCTTTGCGATCAGCCATCTCTGGTCGGATCAGCCGGGTGAAACGCGCAGTCGTCGTTGGCTCTACCTGTTGATTCCAGCGCAGCTTGCTGTGATGTTGACACACAATACCGCAACTGTCTATTTCACAGTATCGCTGAATATTGCTATTCTAGGGCTTGCACTTTGGCATAGGCTGCGTGGTGATATGGCGCGGCGGGCGAACCTATATCCGTTTAATCTGGTTGAGGGTGAGGCGGATGACACGGCTGAGTTTGACGAGAGCTATAACAAGGATGAGCCGAAAGCACAGGCGTATTCGCTGATTCCACAGGGCAATTTTGTGCCAGGCTGGGTTTTGTTGCAGTCGGTGATTGTTGCGTTATGGGCGATGCTCTGGGGTGGTCCGTTTGTTAAGCAGGTGGTTGGCGTGGACCGCGAATTTTGGATTCCGCCACTGACACTACAATGGGTTTGGAATAATATACATAACCTCCAGTTACAATCCTTACCTGGTTGGCTTGAATACAAGCCATACTGGCACTTTTACTATTGGGATATCGTCTATTTCATCTTAGCATTCTGTGGCATCATCTGGCTTATTCGGCGTAGACCTAGCCGGGCTTGGCTCTTATCTATACTATACTTTGTTCCTCTTATAATATCAGTGCTAGTTAGCCTACGTCGCCCTATTTTTTATGATCGAACATTAATTTGGGTGACATTGCCCTACTTCATGCTACTGGCAACAGGGGTTGTATGGCTCGGTAATTCCCTAAAAAGCATGGGGCGATGGGCATCCGTGTCTGCGGTATCGTTACTATTAGCATTGATTTTGTTCTTAAGTGGGCTGTCACTAAGCTCTCATTATTTTTACTCTCCAAAAGAAGATTGGGCCAAGGCTTCCGATTATGTAGCGAGCAACATACAATCTGATGAGATGATTTTGTTCAATGCGTCGTGGGTGCAGATTCCCTTTGAATACTATCTGCGACATTATGACGTTGAGCCAGAGTTGCGCGGTTTGCCTGTTGATTTGTTTGATGCAGGCATTTTGGAACCCAAGATGCAAGAGGACGTAATTCCTTACATGCGCGAGCTGTTGGCTGATGAATCATCAGTGTGGCTCGTCTATTCGCATGATTGGTATACAGACCCTGAGCAGATTATTCCAGGCGAACTGAGTAATCAGATGACATTAAAGGATGACCAGTCGTTTGTGGGGCTACGGGTTATGCGGTTTGAGAAGTGAACGATGAAGCGGTGGAGCAGGTAATCGTTGGAACGGATGAACGTTGGAACGGATGAACGTTGGAACGGATGAATGTGCCACCGCTTCATCGCTCCATCGTTCACCCGCTTCATCGCTCCATCGTTCACCCGCTCCATCGCTTCATTGTTTACCGCGAGACGATTGGCAAATAGATATCCGTTCCATTCTTGGCAATCGTCAATGTACCGTTCACACGGTTGACTGTGTTGCCGGGGAAAGATGTTACAAAATCACGGCCAAATTGGTCATTGACAGTGACATCACTCAAAACCAGCATGCTCTCTTGTGCTGGAGCATCTTCAGCAATTGTCAGTTGGAGTGTCAAAAGCGCACCAGATCCCTCAATTTCTTCATCATCAGCAAGCAAAATTTTGAGTTGTCCTGACCCATCATCATGGTAATTTAGTAAGAAATCGTCTGGCACTAAATCTGTTTTCGTCACATTATCAATACTCACAACAATAGCTGGATCATAATTGATGACAAAATCAGCACCCGCCATATTTTGTAACCCATCTGCGTGAATTTGTATTGTGATGCTTTCACCAGGACTTGCAGAGGCATCCTCCACAACAAAGGTGATTGCAGAAAGAATATTGACCGCGTTGACGTCATCCTGTTGCTCTTGTGTCGCAGCCTGAATAATGGATGGAGTCGGCCATTGACCATGTGCAGCGTAATATAATGTGAGTACGACATCAGCAGAATTGAGCTTGCCATCACCATTGACGTCACTGGCATCCATTTCCAATACGGTTGGCTGGTTAAACCCAATGGCAAAGAGCAAAATCGTGACAGCATCCTGTGCATTGACCACACCGTCACCACTGACATCACCAAGTGACACCTGATCCGCATCCACCAGCAATAACCCGTCGTCCAGTTCCAACGGAATACGTGTCAAGTTGGCATCTTCTGCACTAATAGTGCTGATGGTTGAGCCACCAACCTGGCTCACAAAATCACGCAAATCTAACGTAATCTTATCACCATCGTTGCCAATCACCTTGAAATTGATGCGGAATAGTGTTCCTTCACCAAATAACTCCGTTGGATTGCTGGGATTGCTGGGAATCGCAGAAATGATGATGCGACTCTGACCGTTGCCAATGTCCTCAACACTATGTGACCACTGATAATCGGTCGTTAACGCGGTCTTCTCAACCCCTTCTACCTCCAGGACGGAATTGTCAAAATCCAACCAGATATCACTTGAAACAATCCGCATCCCGTTGGCATTGCGAATGTTGACAGGCACATCAATAGATGCGTCGGGTCGCACGGTCATGTCCGGTATCCATAGCGAGACGATGCCAAATGATGCGCAAATTTCATTTGAGGCGGCAAGAATTGAGCCATCCTGTGTAAGTGCATCAACACGATAGCAGTAGCGCGTACTGATAATCAGATCATTGGTGTCATTGTCGTCTGTATCTGTATACTGGGTTTCGGTCGTGGTCGTAAGCGGTTGGAATCCTCCTTGTCCTTGACGACGCATGACACGATATCTGTCAACATCCAGACTATTCAACGCATTCCAATCTAATTGAATGCTATCACTACCCGCCATGATATCAAGCGTCACACGAGCCTCTTCGGTTGGTGTCGGTGTTGGCGTAGGTGTTACGCTGGGCTGTGCGGTTGCCCCGCCTCCAGTAAGTCGGACATCATCAATATACAGACCGCTTAGGACGTTATCATCTGTTTTTACATAAAACTGTAGTGTGATGGTTTCGCCAGCATACGAACTTAAGTCGATTTGCTCGGTACGCCATCCATTCGTCTCCGTGTTTGTACAAAGCTCATACACGTCACCAATGACTTGTCCATCAATGCGAACCTCCGCTATATCCCCACCACATAAATCCTGTGAGTCAATTTCATAAATAAAGGAGAGTATATAGGATTGACGAGCAGCAGGCAGGACAATCTCCTGTGACAATAGACTTACTTCGTTGTTGATGCCACCCAGCCATGCGGCAAAACCATCGATGCGCTCGGTTGATGGGATTTCTGTCCCGGTGTAAATAAGCGCCCCTTGCTCGTTACCAAAGATAGATGATTCCTCAATCCACTCGCCATTTGGTCCATCGTTAAAATCACCATTGCGAACAAAGGAGGTTGCAGGCTCCGGTGTTGGCGATGGCGTTGAGGTCAATGTTGGTGTTGGACCCGGCGTTGGTGTATTTGTTGGTAGAGGCGTTGGTGTTGACGTCGCGGTCGGTGGGGTTGTGTCAAATGCTTCAATCAGGACATTATCAATAAATAGACTACTGATTAACTCTGCCTCTGTGTCCACATGGAAAAGCAAATCGACAACGTCTCCTGCATAGCCAGACACATCAATGGTCTCTTTGAGCCATGCGGTGGAATTATTGCTCTCGCACAACTCGTACTCAACCAATGTGTCGCCGTTAAGTTGTACACGGCCAAAGTCAAAGCCACACTCATCTTCCGAGTTAATACGATAGTAGTAGATGAGGTTGACTGATTGTGACGCTGGCAGTTGAAATCGTTGTGACACTTCAGCAACTTCCAAATCATCTCCCCCCAGCCAAACCATGTGGTCTCCGGTATACGCATCAATTGTTAAATTTGCATGTGTATTATTATGGATGATTATTTGGTAATCATTCGTAGAAGATTCTTGCCATACAACGTTGGTTCTGTCCTCAAAATCACCATTTTGCAACGAGCTTGTTGCCTCATCGGTTGGGGTTGGTGTTAGCGTCGGCGTTGGTGTATGCGTTGGTGTTGGTGTTCGGGTTGGGGTTGCTGTTAGCATAGAGGTTGGTGTTGGTACAACTTCGCCAGACGATTCAATGTGGACATCATCGACAAATAAACTGCTGATACTGGTTTCATTTGTTTCGACATAGAACATCAATACAATTGTCTCACCTGCAAAGGAGGTTAAATCCACCTGTGCGGCTTGCCAAGTTTGATTGGGATTCGCATTATCCACACACAGGTCAAGGCTTACAATCACCGTATCATTGATACGCACTTCGCCACGATCAAATCCACAGCTCCCCGCAGAGTCCACGATGTAATTGTAACGGAGCGTAATTGAGTCATTGTTTGGCAATGGTACACTCTGGGAAAGTGCGGCTTGTTCATCGTTGTCACCACCTAGCCACGCCATGTATGTACCACTGGCCGGAAATATACTTAAATTCTCGAAATCAGCATTACGGATAATAATATCATAGCCTTTGGCGGATGATTCCTGCCACCCTGTGCTGACAGCCTCAAAATCGCCATTTGTAACTAAGTTCGAGGTATTGTCATTTGTGGGTGCTGGTGTTGGTGTCGGTGTGAATGTCGGTGTCGGTGTCGGTGTCGGTGTCGGTGTGAATGTCGGTGTGAATGTTGGTGTCGGTGTGGATGTTGATGTCGATTGACCTGGGTTCACGTCTCCCCCTGTCTGATCGAGTATCCAGTCGGTATAATTGGATAATTTTGTATAGACACCATACAACCCCTCACGGGCACATCCATGTCCCCAGCTAACAATACCAGCTTGGATGAAACCACCTTGTTCGTCAGGTACAATCAGGGGCCCACCGCTATCACCCTGACATGAATCCTTGCCACCCTGCGCATAGCCCGCACAAATCATTGTGTTTTCTACAATAATGCCGTTATAGGCTTGGTTACACGCTCGGTATGAAACCATAGGAACAGATACTTTTTGGAGTCGATCTGGAAAGTTGCCGTTTTCGAGTAGTGCGCCCCAACCTGTGATTGTTGCCAAAGAACCTGAGTCAACCAATGTATCATGCTCAGGGCTGGTGACAATCGAGATAATCTGTACGCGGTCTGTTAGCGTGACAGGGGATTCAAGTTCCAAGAGTGCAATATCATTGTTCAGCGTATTGCTATTGTAATTGGGGTGAGCGATGGCTTGTTTCACAGCCCGATCTTGACGGGATGATTCATTTTGGGCAACATTATGCAGACCTAGGCTGACTTGTTGAGGTGGTGTCGGGAAAATACAGTGCGCTGCTGTCAAAACCCAGTTCGGATGGATCAGCGCACCACCACAAAAGTGGCTACCAAAATCTTGGAGCGATGCTTGCCAAGGGAATTCACCGGGTGTTGCCTCTTCACCACCAACAATCTTCGGTTGGACCAAATTGGGTTGGGCAGCTTGCGCATCAGATTGAGCATCTGGTTGCCTCATCAGATTTTCTTGCTGGATTTGCGATGTATTTGTCTCTGATTGGGCCGAGAGTGTCAATGCAAATTGTAGAGGATGTATTTTCTGTGATGATTGAACAGGGAGAGTAATTGTCATCAGCAGGGTTATGACGATCATTATTTTTAATCCTTTTAGCCATGTGGATTGATGATTCATTCTACTTCCTTTCTATATATACTCACTTTTTTCATTACTTTTATCTTCAAAATTTGGTTACTTGAGGTCTAAATGTGTATGTCTAGGCGAGCGCAAGGCCCCGCCCCCCACAATAAATGTTCAAGATGCTGTTGACCATTATGCGGGCCAGCAACATTTAAGTGAAATAATGAAAATTAAATAAAACACAAGGG
>JBCCFC010000492.1:0-9186 GCA_039029935.1 Chloroflexota bacterium | reverse complement strand
CCTTTGGTCAAGACCCTTTAACCTGTTGGAAGTGTCGCACAACAGATATGGTCCTTTATTCTCTCTCAATCCCAGAAGGGAATGGGTTGAAGACGATTGGTGGGGATTCATGGCTCTATGCCAGAGGTGATTGGATTGAGTCACCTCCCGATTCTGGCTCTCCGCCTCCTGATACTAGCTCTCCGCCTTCTGTCTCCATCAACCCTCAACCCTCATCTGTACAGTTGAGCTTCGCCTTCCCTGCTGCGGCGTAGCCGCTTTCTTGTGGATAAGATTTGCGCTAAGGCCAACAGACGCATTGTCATCACCGAGTATAGCGGCTGGCTACGCATGGTTGACAATGGCCTGCTGCTTACACTTGTATGGCAATGGTCCACACCGATGTATAAAGTTCAGCATAGGGCAAGAGGCACTCATCGGCTTCCCCGACAAGCAAAAATGGTTCCCCATGCTGATGAGGTTGATGGTCTGCACACTGATGCAGACTATTGACGAACGTTTTGTTTGTATTCATGATAATCGCCCAGTTTTCACTATGTGCGATTGCGTTGAGCATGATTCGAGTATAGCAGATTTTGATCGGGTTGTCTGTCGTTGAATCTGGGCAGTTTTATCGTTCAATCTGGACAATCGTGACAAAACATTCAAATGGCAATCCCAAGGGTTTCCCTCTCACCCTTTAACCCGTCTCACGTCAATCCCCGTCTCCGTCATCGCGTCAATCACGGCCAACGTGACAATTGGGACATTTAAGTGTGCCAAATGCTGGCGTCCATCTTCAAAACTTTTTTCAATCACACAGCCAATACCACATAAGGTTGCACCGCTTTGCCGGATGATCTCGGTCAGGGCATAGATGGTTTTTCCTGTTGCCAAGAAGTCATCGATCAACAATACGCGATCCGCTGCGGTCAAATATTCAGGCGAAACCATCAGTGTGACCTCGCCGCCTTTGGTATGGCTGGGTGCGGATGCGCTGTAGAATCCATCTGGCATGGTGATTGGTCGCTTTTTGCGCGCATAGACAATGGGTACGCCAAGTACCATGCCTGTTGCCAGTGCAGGGGCAATGCCACTTACTTCTGCGGTAATGATTTTTGTGACATCCTTCACCCCTTGTGCCGAAAATCGCTCGATAAATGACTGACCCATCTCTATTGTCAAGGCCGGATCAAGCTGGTGATTGATAAAACCATCGACTTTGAGTATGCCACCGCCAAGGTTGCGTCCCTCTTGCTCGATGCGGGTGACTAATGATTGCATGTGATTTCTCCTTGTGAAAAAAGTTGAAAAGTTGAAGAGTTGAAGGGTTGAAGGGTTGAATAGCGTTGTTCGGAAATAAGAGTTCCACCGCACCCAATGAAGGAAAACCTTTGGGTGATTCGGTATCCAACACAGGACCTATTGTGACCAATACTGGAATACATTAGATGGTTATCCACGCCAACCTGTTTCAACAGGTTTTCCATCTCAGCATGGGATTTCAACCCCATGTGGCTTCGACCTTGCCAAGATTGACCAGTAACCCTGCAGCTCTCTTAACACCACCCAGTGTCATAAACTCTTCCTTTAGCTGCTGGGCTTTTGCGCGATAGTCGGATAAATCGGGCAGTAGCAGAGCCAATCCCTCGACCAATCGCTCTGTGGTGACTTGACGGGGTGGCACGGTGAGGCCAACACCGCTGTGATAGACGCTGTAGGCTTGACGGCCTTGGTCGCCAGCGTGTGGGACAATAAACTGCGGGATACCGTGCAAAACACAGGCGTGGGTCGTCCCCGCACCACCGTGATGAATTGCGGCGGAGGCAAAGGGGAGGATGTCGGCGTAATCGACTCGTTCGGTGACAATGGCGGAAGGCGGCAATGCAACCTCTAACTGTGGGCGGGTTTCTGCTGGAATTTGCCCACCTAATGCCAAGATCGGCAAACACCCCATTTGCACAGCGGCTTGTGCAGCCATGATAAAAAAGTTGGGATCATTGCCAAAGCTTGTGCCAAGCGTGATGAATACCCAAGGATACTCGTCGGGTGATGGTATCTGCATAGCACCAATGGCTGTTGGCGGGGTAAGTGGGTTTGTGGATGTTAGGATGCCACCAACATGCGCCGTTCTATTTGTTTGTGAACTAGATTTGTCACGCTCTGAAAACCATGATGGACTCCAATACGTGATGTGTAGATGGGGAGAGCGCAGTGCAGGAGGGCCACTACGGGTCCAGTTGACGCCTACACAGTCACATGTAGAGAGTAGTGCATCAAGCCGCCCCCGTGCCATTTTTAAGACAGGATTGGTTTGTTGTTGCGGTGGTATTGACCCTTTAGATGTCACTTCTTTTGGTGCAGGCCAACCCATCACAACAAAAGGACGCTCGAGCATTTCAGCGACAAGGCCCGACACCGCCATAAACATTTCGCCCAAAATGACATCGGGCTGAAATTTCTCGGCAATGGTGTGTAGCTCTATCACGGCTTTTTGGACACGGTTGACCTCTAGCCATTGGTCCAGCGACCGTTCCATTTTGAGCAACTGTAGATTGAGTTCCGACAGAGTTACGTCTTGGTGCTGTGGAAGAGGTGGCGGCGGCGGCCAACGCCACCCTGTTTCTGAGACAGCCTGAAACGGCACGCCCGCCTGTTGCACCAGTGGGGCTACTTCCTGACCACTGACCCAGAGGACATCGTGTCCTTGCTGTTGCAGCGTGGCTGCTGTTTGTAGATAGCCACCCCAGTCCAGATGCCCTGGCAACTGTGCCGATGTACATAAAAAGCGCATCAACATCCCTGCGTCATGCGATAAAGCGAGCCATCCCCCATGCCAATCCAGAGGGCGCCGTCGGGTGCAGTCGCCAGTGCAACCAGCGGCCATGCCAACAGAATACGCTCACCGACAATGGTGCCATTACCGGCGTGTGCCAACCGATATAACCCGGGGTTCCGTCCATAATGTGCATAGAAGACGGTGTTGTAGGCCCACGTGACCCCTGTTGGTGCAGCGGTGTTGCCCAAATCCAAATAGGGCTTGGCATACCAGTCGGGTGGTGAGCCATTGAGTGCTAATGGGAAGCCATAGAAGGGTGTCTCTAACTCATTACCTTGGGCAGAGGGTGGCAATGTTCTGGGTTCAAACAAGTTGAGTTCATCGCCTGCAATCATGTGTTCGGGCATATCCGTTGCTCCGTTATCCGTGACCCAGAGACGGCCAAAGGGGTCGGCGGCAAGACCATAGGGGTTGCGGAAGCCACGTGCCGCCGTCTGAAACGCATTGATCGAACGTTCACTGAGCAATTGCGAAATGGGCGCACGGACGACACGTGAAGCAAAGGGGTTTCCACCTGTGACAATATTGAGGGCGTCGGTTTCCGAATGATTTTCAATCAAGCCATCCGAGTAGCCATCACGAATGCCACCCGTCGAAACATAGACCCAACCATCCACAACCGCAATCCCGTTATTGGCGTGGAACAGTTGGCTTTGAACGGCAAATCCACCCGCAAGCGGTGCATAGACACCGTTGTCCGGAATATAGCCAACTTCACCTGCGCGGCTTACATATACAGCACCATTGTGATAGGCCAACCCTGTGATACGACTCGACTCACGCATAATCTCCTGCAAACCACCGTCTGTCCAGCTATCAAAAACCACCACCGAGCGGCTGGGATGATAGGCATCATAGAGGACATAGCGATCTTGCTCACCTGTGAGCTTGGCGTCTAGTGCCATAAACAGGCGACCATCCGGTGCAAAGGCCAACGCATTAATGCCGCGATCATTTTTATGCAACCGTTGTGCCATACAGAAACCGCCACGTGGAATCAGCCAAGGATCATCGTCGCTGGGTGGCCCTAGACCAAGTGGTGCAGCTTGAATGGCCGTTGTAATCGCTGGCGGGGCCGGTGGGGCGGGTGTCGCCGTTGGCGCAGGGGCTTGTGGTGCAGCAAGAACAGCGACAGGGGCAGCGGTCGCAGCGGCCACATTAGCCACCACAGGTTCTGCGAGTCGTGGCGTTGGCGTTGGTAGCAGTGAGACGACCTGTTCTTGCGGTGCGGCGCGCAATCCAAATTCCACCAATAGTTGGTTTTCTTCATCTTCGGTTGGTGGGCGATTACAGCCGATGGGCAAAAATAGACTGCTGCTGACCAATGAGCGTGGGTTGACAAGGCTGGTTGCGCACTGATTGGCGATTAAATCAGCATCTTCGGGGAAAACAGACATCCAAAAGGGCAAGTCTTGTATTGGAACCTTGGGTCTGGACTGGCGGCTCTGATTTGTTGTTGACGGCTCTTGAGCAGGTCGGGTTTCCGGTGCGCCCGACGCAATCCAGGCTCTGATTAATGCTTTTTCGTCATCAGGGAGTTGGCCGATCATGGGCATGACATTGGTGTCAATTTGCGTCCACAAGGACGACGCATCTGGGTCCCCCGGCACCACGACTGCACCAGTCGTACTCCCGCGCAGAAGTGGCTCATATTCGGTGACTTGTAACCCTTTGGATTGGGCAACCCCGCTATGACATGTATTGCAGGTTCGCATAAAAATGGGTTGAATGTCCTCGACATAGCCAATGCTTGTGTGATCTGTGTCTTGAACAGTATCAACAGATGCTATAGCGGGCTGTACAGAGACACTTGATAGGAGTAAGTCCAAATAGCCACCCCCATCCAATAACGAGACCGGACGATTCTCGGCAAAAACATCATCAACACGGACCAACCGCCCTGCCGGAATACGCCCCATGTAACACCCGTCGGATGATGGATTGGCGCGTACATTGCTGTTTAAACGGGTGAACCCATAGAGTGTTTGACCTGACTGTAGACAGGCAAACACTTCATCAACCAACAATTCGCGGTAGACGTATTCTTGCGCCCCGCCCATGACACGTGGTGACTGAAACGGGATTTGCGGCACAAGCCCCGATGCGGGAGCCGCCGTGATGGGATACTCATCCGATTCTGGTATCATGGCTGATGGTGCGGATATTGGCTGGATACAACCAGCACAAATGAGAAGAACACAAATATGGAAAATGGTCCTAAGTTTAATCTTTTTCAAACTGAAATCGTTAAAATTCATAAACAATCGTTAACTCAATATTGTGCGAGCGGTCTCTATATCTGCCTGAATTTGGGCAACCAACGCCTCTAAACCATTGAAACGCATTTCATCACGCAGACGTTCAATAAACTCAACGACTAAGACTCGTCCATAGATATTGCCAACAATTGGATCTGTCTGGCCCGCCAGTGGCATAACGATGTCCGCATCATTATTTCCAAGGGGCAACCCACAAGACGTGTCCGTTGTGCCAGGGAAATCCAGCAAATGTGTTTCAATGCGATGGTCTAAGCCGCCAACGGTTGGGCGCATCCCAATGTTGGTGACACTATGCCAAGGGGTCATGCCCTGCGCTGCTAAGTCCGTCACAAGCACACCCGACTGCGCAGGTTGTTGGAGACCCATCTCGGTCGGTACAATCCATGTCCGTGTCGCATAGACACCATCGGCTGGCAGTAGTTTCTCATCAGGTACAGATAAATTTGCTGTTGGCACTCCTATCTGCCGCCCTCGCTTATCCCCTTCAATCACAACACCCGTGATGTGATACGGTCGCCCAAGCATTTCTGTTGTAGAATTCACATCACCTTGCATGACCAGTTCTCGAATTGTGCTACTGCGCACTTCTTGTCCGCCTAGCTGCACAGGGTCGATGACATGGAGTTCAAAATCAAGGGCATGGCTCAGTTGACGTAGCCTCTCAATGTCACCTGTGCGTCCACGACCAAGCGCAAAGTCTGGGCCAACGACCAATCCAGCCAGACCAACGCGTGCTTTGAGACGCCCAATAAATGTTTGAGGACTAAGTTTGGCAATATCTGGATTAAAGGATTGTAGGATACCAATATCAATCTCTTGCTGACGTGCCAACGTCAGGCGTTCATAGGGCGTAGTCAACAGTTTGACGGCATTTTGTGGACGTAGAATTGCCAGAGGGTGTGGTTGGAATGTGAGAAAGCCAGTTTGGACTGCGGATGCATGGTGGGTCTGCTGATAGCGTTCAGCAGCCTGTTGAAGTTGTGTAAACAGTGTTTGATGACCTAGATGCAAGCCATCAAAATTACCAATGGTTAGAAATGTTGCAGTAGAGGGAATCTCATCGGTATGAGCAGGGGGAGATGTATAGTCGTCAGCGCAAACGTCGATCAAAATTTGCATATTAACCAAACCACTTTTCGGCTTTCCAAATTGATGTACCAGCAGCTTTGCTAGTTGAATGTTTGTTTGTGTGATCTTCTGTAGAATCAACTGGTTCAACCGGATCAGCCTGTGAATCGCTGGTTGACTCTACTGATTTTACAGAGCCAGCATTCTCTGCTTTTGAGTATGATAGACAGCGAATCACCCCTAAAAATTGCCCTTGTTCGCCATCCTCATTCAGCGTACGTACGACATCTTGCGAGCCAGTATCAACACCCTGTCGAGCTTGTGCCAGCATCCCTGTTTTGATTGGTCCGAACGATTCATCAAAACATATGAAGGGTAGTGACACTTTTTGTCCATAGCCAAATCGTTGAGCCATTTCTGCATCCACCGTTACGATAGGAAGCGTCAACGCTATACCCATCGGCAACAAAAACTGTTCCAAGCAGGCCGTCAATGGTACGCGTGTATCGTCATCCGACTGGCCTTCTGCCCCCTGCTTTTTGGTCTCCTGAACGGCCTTCTCAAGCTCATCAAGTGTATGTGCGTTCTCTAACGTAAATGAACCGACTGACTCACGTCGCAAGACATCTAAATAGCCATGTGTGCCAAGTGCGTTACCTAAGTCGTGCGCAAGACTGCGGATGTATGTACCCGCTGAACATCGGGCGCGTAAAACAACCCTAGCATAGCTAGACTGTGTTTCACCATCTTGCGAAGCCCCAGCTTTACAAGATACAGCATCATTTTCCTGTTCAGTATAACGAATTAAGTCAAGTTGGTAAAATGTGACGGGGCGTGGTGTCAGTTCAACCGACTCACCGCGTCGTGCTTTGCGATGGACGCTCTCGCCGCCCTGTTTAATCGCCGAATAGACAGGCGGCATCTGTAGGATATCGCCGCGAAATTGATCGAGTGCCTGTTGGAGAGTTTCCTCCGTCAGTGGCGGCACCGAAGAACGGGCAGTGATTTCACCGACAGCATCATAGGTATCCGTCGCTGCCCCCAAGACGATTTCGGCATAATATTGTTTTGGGTAGCCCTGATAATATTCAACCAGACGTGTTGCATTGCCTAAACAGATCACCATAAGGCCACTTGCCAGCGGATCAAGTGTCCCCGTGTGGCCCACACGCCGTTGACGATAGAGCCGACGGACAATTTGAACGACATCATGACTGGTGTAAAGCCGTTCATTTTTGTTGTTATGCACAAGCCCAGGCTTATCAATGACCAGAATGCCGTGAAAGCGATTTTCTCGTTTGGGCAATTTTGTTCCCTTGTTTACAGTGTTCGGTAGGTCGGTAGGTCGGTAGTAAGTCGGTAGCTAGATAACGATTACTGACGTACGGATTACCGACCCACCGATTACTGACCTACTGACATACCGACTACCGACTACTAACTTGCTCTCGATGAGCATCCTTCAGTGCAGACACAACCTTGGTTGTTATTTCGTCTAAGTCTCCAACAATCGTGCAGCCACTGGCTTGGGGGTGTCCGCCACCACCCAAGTTGTGCGCAACACGCCCGACATTAAATCCAGGTTTGGCGCGGAAACTACACTCGACCGCCAACTCACCCTCATCTGTCACCTTTTCAATAAAGCTGGCACTGATGTCGGCTTCGATGGCAGAAACCAAAAAGCTGCTCAGACGCGCATCACGATCCGGGCGCGCCTCGGCTGCGGCAAGTTGATCACGTGATATCGTGACCCAGATCACGCCCTCCTCTAACTGGATATTGGGCATCACCTGCCCCCAGAGTCGGAACAAGCTGTAGGGTCGCCGGTCTAGCGTTTGCTCGACGATTTCAGATAGATTCCCACCCGCATTCATCAGTCTAGTCACCGCTTCCAGCACGTTGGCGTCCGTGTTGCTTGTACGCATACAATGGGTATCTGTGACAATCCCGGTCAAAAGACAGGTAACAATCTCTGGCGAGAGCGGCACGGCCAATGCATCGGCCAGATAGACCAGCATCTGACAAGTGGCCGCGCACTCTGGCGCAACCCAGTTGACATCGCCAAAGCGAGTATTTGTGAAGTGATGGTCAATCACGGCCAATGGAATGTTAGCATGGGCTTTGGGTTGATAGACCGTACCCATCCGATCTTCGCTGGACGCATCCAAACAGATGATCAGATCATATTTCTTTTTAACCTTCTTCGTCCCAACAATGGTTTGCACACCTGGCAAAAAGGCAAACTCATCATAGACCAAGTCCGCATCTTGTAGTGCCAATGTAGGTTTCTTGCCCATGCTTAACAGCATATGCCCCATACCCAGTAGGCTACCAACAGCATCTCCATCTGGACCCACATGACTGACAACAAGCACGGTGGTGGCATTGTCCAGATGTTGCAGGAACTTTTCAAAAAAAGCAAAATCAATCATCATGGTTGGCGTTCATCCGCAATTTGTTTTAATAGTTCATCAATCCGCGCTGCCTGCACCTGCCGTTCATCGTAGTAAAACAACAACTCCGGCACAGCTCGTAGCTGGCATCGTTGGGCAATTTGTCCCCGAATGAACGACTTGGCGCGGTTCAAGCCCCGCAGCACATCCGACTTTGATACCGTGTATTCTTGGTGGTCCACAAAGATTTTGACATGCTTGAGATCGCGACTCACATCGACATCGGTCACACGGACCAAGCGGAGGTTCGGGTCCTCCAATTCGTTTTCAATCATAATACTCAGCTCTTCAAATAGAAGGCTGGCAACTCTCTGTTGACGTATTGTAGCCATAGCTTATTAGTGAATAGTAACCCCACCGCCTTCGGCGGTTCAATCGGAAAGAAACAGAACTAAAGTAAAATATTTTGCACTAAAAATTCTTGTTTCTTAGGAGTGAATAGTGAATAGTAACCCCACCGCCTTAGGGCGGTTCAATCGGAAAGAAACAAGCGAGTAGCCTGCCCATCCCGTCTCCAGTGCAAAAGGTGAAGCCATTCGACCCAATTTCGGAAAAGGCTTTACCTTTT